>QKIO01000295.1 GCA_003251015.1 Bacteroidales bacterium | reverse complement strand
TACATATGAAATCATTATTTCTAGTTTTTTCAATTATTTTCGCTACATCGCATGGTGTTATAGGGCAAAACAAATATACCACACAAACAGGTCGCGTATATTTTCAATCTAAAGCCAATGAAACGGTTGAAGGAACCAATAAAACAGCAGCAAGCTTTTTAGATATATCAACTGGAGATTTGGCTATTCGCCTACTGGTAAAATCGTTTAAATTTGAATCGGCTCTTATGGAGGAGCATTTCAATGAGAACTATATGGAGTCTAGTCAATTTCCAAAGTCGGACTTTAAAGGTAAAATCACTAACTTAACAGATGTTAACTTTCAAAAAGATGGCGTATACAAAGTTGTAGTTGCAGGTAATTTAACCATTCACGGCGTTACCAAACCACAAACGACCAACGGAACATTAGAGGTTAAGGGGGCACAGATAATAGCAAAGTCAACCTTTAAAATCACCATTGCTGATTATAAAATTGAGATTCCTTCTCTTGTACAGGATAAAATTGCAAAGTCATTTGACATAGAGGTAGACTTAACTTACGATAAATTACCAGCAACAAAATAATTTAATATGTCAGCAACATTTATAAGTGCCGTCATTGCATCCATGGTCATATTTCTCATTGGCCTTTTAGTTACCGTTTTCTATTTCAAGAAATCAAAATACCTTTTGATTTTAGCTCTTTTTGTGGCATATGGTTCTTACGCCTTGTACTCTGTTACTAAAGGAAATAAGGATTTTGCCCATTCAGAAGCAAATATCACAACCACTGTTGATGCTATTTATAGCGATTTTGATGCCGATGAGGCTTTAGCAAGCTCGAAATTTGTGATTAAGGATATGGTGGTGCAAGTTAAAGGACTATTAAAAGAGGTGGTGGTTGAGGCTGATTCTACTACAACCCTAGTACTTGAGGGTTCTTCAGTTCCCGAAGCAACTGTTTCTATTGCTTTAGAGAGCAAAAATCCTAATTTAGCAAGCTCACTGGCTATTGGTTCAGAGATAACAGTAAATGGCCAGTGTACGGGTATTCTAGATGATTTTATTTCCAAAAAAGTTCAACTGATTAGAGGTGGAGTTGTAAACTAAAGCACTTAAAAATACATAACACATAATAGGCTGATATCAAAAACTGATGTCAGCCTATTATGTATTATGACCATTGAGGACTAGTGGTTTTTAAAGGCATAATCTAGGTTCACAACAACCTCATCGTTTTATAAACAATAAATTAAAAGTATCTCAATGATATTTACTCCAAGAAAATAACAAGCGCCACACATCTCTAATGGAAAAGATAGAATCAAGAGGTTTCAGACCCAAATAAACCAATCTTTCATTTATTTAACATTTATAATCCCCAGTAAAATCGAATAAGCTTACCTTTGTGGCCTATCAAAACCAACAACTATGATGACCGCATTAAAAGTGCGTGTGATATACCTGCTTATGTTTATGGCCTTTGCCGTATGGCGCGTATTTTACAACATTTACTTAGATAGTATAGGACTCGATGGCTCACAAATTGGAACCATCAATGCGATTATGCAGTCTTCAATATTTATTGTTGTAGCCATATGGGGTGTTTATGCCGATAAAAGAGGCATCAGACCCATCCTACGAATAGCAGTCATTGGCACAGCCATGGCAATAGGTGTATTAGGTTATGTCACTAATTTTTGGTGGTTATTAGTATTTATTCCCATCGTCACATTTTTTTATCATCCCTTAGCACCATTAACCGATGCGCTGGCCATTAAATTCTCAATGGTGGAAGGCAAACATTCCTACGGAAGTTTCCGCTTATGGGGTTCTTTAGGATGGGCTATCGCCTCCATGGCAGGAGGATATTTGTTTTTACACATCGATATCTTTTATTTATTCCCCATCTCGGCGGTGTTATTTTTATTGGTACTCCCTTCCTTATCAACCAAAAAGAAAAAACACACGTTTACAGCCAACTTCGAGAAACTAACCTTCAAACAGGTACTGCGCAACAAACCACTAATCTATTTCTTAAGTATCATTTCACTTTACGGCATTGTGTGTTCACCCATCAACACCTATCTTAATTTATATTTTAAAGAGTTGAATGGTGACAACAGCACAGTAGGATTGGCCTACGCCATAATGGCATTTAGCGAATTGCCCTTATTTTTAATTGGTAATCATTTACTAAAAAAGATGGGGGCTAAAACGGTTATTTACATTGCTATGATAACCATGGCTGGCCGCTACTTTATCTATGGCTCTAATCCTGATATATATGTAGCATTGGCCGTTGGCTTGTTGCAAGGCATCTCATTTGCCTTCTTTTTGGTGGGAGCGGTTGACTACATCGGTCGGTTGGTACCTGCCAGTCAGTTGGCTACAGGACAATCACTTATTTGGGGTAGTTACGCAGGTATTGGGCAAACGGTGGGCAATCTAGTCATTGGTTTTTTAATGGACATAACCAGCCTGGTTGGTGTAATGAAACTATCGGCATGGGCAGCCTTAGCCTGTTTTGCCCTTACCATTTTGTATTTCAAACGTTACAAACCAAGTTTAGCAACCACTGAATAAACAAACTACTTCTTGATTTTAAACTCAATGCGTCGGTTAATGTTGGTAGCTTTTTTAAGGTTACCTCCTTTTAACTTGCCTAAATACTCTTTAGTTAACACATCTCCTTTTCTTAAGAAATCGTAGGCTCCTGCAGTGTTTCTATCCACCACAAACGGTGTGGTATCACCATACCCTTTGGCTGTAAGTCGTTGCGTAGGAATCCCTTTACCAACCATATAATCTAACACCACCTGCGCGCGTTTTTGCGACAGAATGATACTTGACGTTTCATCCCCTTCGTTACAAGTATGTGAACCTATTTCGAGTTGAACAGAAGCGTTGGTCTCTAAAATCTCAACCAAACGGTCAAGCTCTACTTTAGATTCGTTATTTAACAAAGTCTTACCTTCTTCAAAGTAGATGTTTTTTAATACGATGGCATCTGCCATAGGCATTAATTCCACTTTAAAATCAAATACTTTATTGGCATTAAGTTCTAAAGTACTAAACTTTTCCTTTTTGTTGAAGTAACCTTTAGCAGCTACCATAAACACATAATCGTTATTAGGCTCTAGTTTTGATGCAAACGTACCATCTTCACGAATAGAAATCTTAGCATTGGTACCATCCGTACCTATCAAACGCATATAGGCATCACTAACCTTTGAACCATCGTTTTGATTAGACACTTCGCCTTT
>QKIO01000203.1 GCA_003251015.1 Bacteroidales bacterium | reverse complement strand
AGTATCTACCTGTTGGTAACGTAGCTGTGTTTCCTGTAGCAAATAAAAAGACCATGCCAAAATCAATTCGTTTGTTTAGTAGATATGTTACTAATATGTTTAGATCGTGTCTACGGTCATATTTGGCATCAAACCATTGTCCATTATTGATTAAAGGGAATTTCTGTTTTGACCAGCCTAAAGTATAAGATGTTGAAGAATGAAATTTTCTAATATTATTTTTAATGTATAATTCCGTTCCATAAGCAAGGCCATCGCCTTTGTAAAAGTTATCATCAAAATTTGGAATTGTCTCGTTGTTAATATTTACTTTTAAAAGTAATTGGTTTTCTATTTTTTTAACGTATCCTTCAATGCCTAATTGCCAATTGGTTGGTTGCAACTGGCTAAAATAGCCAATGGTAAATTGATGTCCGTTTTCGTGAGGTAGCTTTTTTGTAGCAGGCATCAAAATATCTGATGGTAGAGGTATGCTTGCCACAGATGCCAAATGTATAGCTTGTGCTGTGTAAGAATATGAACCTTTAATGGAGTTGTAATTAGATACTTTGTAATTTAAGGTATAAATACTATTCCAGTTCCAAGTTGAATAATCTTTTAATGGTTCTATTATGTTAACGTTTTTTTCTGAGTTTGGATGCTGTAATAGATAATGTTCTATACCAAAACCAAAATATGAGGACCATTTATCTGATATTTTAAAGTAATCACTGATGTATAATTTTGAACTGTTGCTTGAATATGAATTAGTCACATTGCGTGAGTCTGAATATGTAGCAATAGAAAGCTTTTGTGGAGTTACGTCAAATAATGTGCTGCTCAAACCAATTCTTAGTTGGTGCTTTTTGTGTTCATATAATACATCACTTCGTAATCTGTAGTGTTTGTATTGAGTCGCAAATGACAATATTTCATTTAATACTTTCAAATTCAATTGTGTAGTGTAATCTGTGAGATTAAAAGTGCTTTTAATGCTAAGTTTAGGGCTGATGTGGTGATTCCAAACAAAAGCTGCTCCTTTATTTCCCCATTGCATTTCTACATTTATGTTGGTTTTGTTTTGTTGCATTAGATAATGGTCTTGACCAAGGTACCATGATGCGGTCAACTCATTTTTTTTATCACTATATCTTAATTTGCCGTTGAAATCGTAAAAGTTATAGTTGTTATTTTCAAAGTAATTGTTTTCTTTTTTGAATAGAGGTTTTGAGGCCAGTTTTATGAGTTCAAGATAACTACGTCTCATTCCACAACTAAAATACCACTTATTATTTTTGGATATTGTGTTATATGTGAGGTTGGTTGCAATGTTACCAACGCTACCTTCCCATTTTGAGTTTGGATTAGTGCTATTGCGTGTGTTAACAATAATTGAGGAAGCAAGTTTTTCGGATTGATGCAAAGGCGCATTTCCTTTGTAGAGTTCCACGTTTTGTGTTAGTAGTGGGTTAAATACTGAATATAATCCCATAATGTGTGAAGGGTTCATAAGCTCAATGTCATCCAGTAGAATGTAGTTCTGCCCAGGAGACCCGCCGCGCACATAAATTCCTGAGCTTCCGTCGTTTACTGCTTGTATTCCGGGTAGTAATTGTAGAGTGCGCACCACATCTGGAGATCCTAAAAGACCAGGAGTTAATAGGATGTCATTTTTGGTAATCATTTGCTTTCCAGGAATGTAGCTTGCTAAATTAGAGCCGATGTTGCTTGTTACAGTTATTTCCTTTTGTTCGTAGTCTTTTATAGTTAATAGTATTTGGATGTTAAGCGGATCTGTTTTTAATATTTTTTGATTTTTTACGATGTAGCTTGTGTGGTGTATAATGATGCTGGCAGTATCGCCAACGATATTACATAGTTTAAAAAATCCGTTGTCATCGGTTATTACTGCTTTTTTGTAATCTACTGTTGCCACGTGAGCAAACGGTATAGGAGAGTTCGATTCGGTATCGATTATCTGTCCAGTTATACACCAATCGTTTGTTTGTGAATAAAGTTTTATTCCGAAGCTTAAAATGACTATCAGTATGGTAATAATTTGCTTCATTAACTAATTATTGGCGTTGTTTGATGTTGAGGTATACAAAAAAAAAGAATTGGAGTTCTCGAAAGAAACTCCAATTCTAATAAAGCTATTGTTGATATTTTTATTTATTTTCCATAGGTTCAAGTTCTAAACCATAGTTTTTGTTCATTTTTGTGATGATTGTATTCATTTCAGTTATCATATCACCAAAACCATTTTGGAAATAATCACCATCAATAGCCGATTTATCGGTAAAGACCATTCGCATAGCAGGAGAGGTGGTATTTACTTCATCGTAGTAATCGTATTCTTCCGTTACATAAAACTCACCTCTTGCGATAATTTCGTTTTTGTCGGCATACTTAATGGTCAATTTTGTGTTAGCATTTAACAGGTCAACTTGCTTCTGGGTTGTTTTATCCTTTTCTGCAATTGCCTTTTCTGCTTGCATTGCTGCTTTAACATTAAATAAAGCATCTGCTTTTATATTACCAATTTGGAAATAAGCATTGGTGCTGTTAACTATGTTTTGATCTGCACTAGGGCCATCTTTTTTTTCAGACTCCTTTATAATTGCATCATAATCAATGTTGCCATCAATATTTAATCCATTTGCAAAGATTATGGTGCTGTTGTATTTGAAAGAGTTATCTAAAATAAATTTGGTTTTATCACGCAAATTTAAAGTTGATGTAAAATTAAAGCCTTCTAAAGTAATAACTTCTTGTAAATATTTAGGAGTGTCATTGTCATAGTACTCACCAGTTACAGAAAAGCTACATAGCTCTGTAGTACCTAATGTGATGGCTAGTTTTAAGCTAGTAGGTAACTCTGCAATACCAATGCTTGCATCTTGGTTTTTACCTGTTATTACTGAAAAATTAGAAAGACTTATAGAAGCTGTACTTCCTGATTTTGTTTTAAAAGAATAACTGATTACAGTTGTTGAGGCTTTCTTAACCCATTCTTCAGACGCAGGATTCCAAGTGTAAATGCCAGTGTTCTCGTTAAACATTTGACTCATTGATTGTTGGTTATCTGCACTTTCTAATTTAAATGATTTTAAGTTAGGCGCAGATTTTAGTGAGTTGATGTGGTTAAGTGCTGAATTAATAGGAGCTAATGGTGACTCATCTTTTGAGGTCATTAAATCCATAAATTCAGTAATCACATCGTACGTTTGAAGGTTTGCAGCGGCATCCATGTTTTTTACAAAAGCAATTCCTTCGGATTCAATGTTTGATTTGTGTTCTTCAGGTTTAAGGGTGCTCTCCTTTTCTGTCGGAGTTTCTTCTTCTTTTTCTTTACCACAAGAAGTTATTAATAACCCTGCAGATAGTGTTGCTACAAATAGCCATTTAATTTTTTTCATAGTTTTAGTTATTAGTAATGTTAATTATTTTGTATCCAAAATATGTATTTCGGATTTACTACAAAAATATAAAATTTTGATCGATATATACAAGATGCTAATGATTTACTCTACCTAACTAATCTATTTTCGAAAAAATGACTTTTGTGGTTTTTAGTTACTCAATAAAAAGACGTTATTTTACACCTAAAGATGTACTATTTTACTTTTTTTGTTTTACAAAGGAGATGGACTTTTATAGTTCGAAATAGAAGTTGTAACAATTCTTTGTGAAAGTCGTATTAAATAGTACTTTTTGGTTGAATTCACGATATAAAATTTTAGAATATGAATTTCTTAAATAATATAAATATTGGCAAACGTCTAAATATTGTTTTAGGTTCGTTTATTGTTATTGGGATTATTGTTTTGGGTTTGTTTATTGTAAATATGCAAGAGAAGCAAATAAAACTCAACTCTGATGAGTTTTTAGGGCAACAAGCCTCTGATCTTGGCAATTTAGTACGTACCATTGCCGTTAATAAGTCGTATGAGCACAGTGCTGTTTTTCGTATGGCAGTAGATCTTTACACGGTGGATACTAAAATTGCGATTAATAATAATCGTAAACACAAGATTATTGCTACGAATTTAGTAGATAATAAAGCTATGGAGGTTACGCTACCTGAGATGAGTTTTAATGGAAAGTCATTAATGAATGATTCTATTATGACAGATAAGGTGTTGTTTTTAACTTATGGTCATACTCAGTTTTTTCAAAGATTTTCAGATGGTTTTGTGTGTATTTCTACAGATATAAAAGATAAACAAGGCAAGCGAATATTAAATGGTTATATGCCTAATAGTTCTCCTATAGTACAAGCTATTGATACAGTATGGTATATAGGAGCGGAACACCATCCAGCACCAGTGATAATTGATAATATGCGGTATTTAGTGGCTTATTTTCCAATAAAGGTAGATGGTGAAGTTCAAGGCATATTGTGTTCTTTGGTACAAGATATTGATTTAACCGTATTAAGAAGTACTTTTGAGGAAAAATCTTTTTATAATTCTGGTTATGCATCAATTTTAAATGCAAATGGTTCATACAGTGTACATCCTACAAAACAAGGGGTCGATATAAGTAATTCTGAGTTATATCAAAAGATTAAGCAATTAGATGGACAGGCAGGGCGTATTGAGATTAATGAAGATGGAGAAGATATGATTTTTTATACCTTTTATGTGAAAGATGTAGATTCATACATTCTCGTCTCTGTTTTTAAGAAGGATGTGATGGCAGTGGTGTACAATACCCGGTGGAGTATAGGTATAGCCTTACTCATAATTATAGTTCTATTTGTTCTAATAAATAGATTTATAAGTCGATCTATAACAAAATCATTAGCTTTGAGTGTGGAATTTGCAAGAAAAATTTCCGAAGGAGATTTGCGTAATAATATTGATATTAATCAAAATGATGAAATTGGTCAACTTGCAAAGGCATTAAATACTATGGTAGGTAAACTTCGTGATGTGGTTGCTGAAATAACCATGGGAGCTGACAGTATAGTATCTGCCAGTCATCAGTTAAGTGCCACATCAGCCCAATTATCTCATGGTGCCAATGAACAAGCTGCCTCCGTTGAAGAGGTTTCGTCTACAATGGAAGAGATTGTTTCCAATATTGAGCAAAACACATCAAATTCTAGAACCACACAAACCATATCAGCCAAAGCACATGTCGGTATGCGTGATGTTAATGATAATGCGGAGAAGGCTGCGTTAGCTACCAAACACATTTCAGAACGTGTTTTGATAATTAATGATATTGCTTTTCAAACTAATATATTGGCACTTAATGCCGCGGTTGAAGCGGCAAGGGCAGGGGAGCATGGACGTGGTTTTTCTGTGGTAGCTGGAGAGGTGCGTAAATTGGCCGATTTAAGTAAAAAAGCAGGAGATGAAATTATGGCTTTATCTCAGAATAGTATTGAGTTGGCCGATAGTACTGGTGTTAAGATGAAGGACATGCTAGTGGATGTGGAAAAAACCACTAATTTAGTTCAAGAAATCACCTCCTCTAGTGAAGAGCAGTTTAAAGGGGCAGAACAAGTTAATGCCGCGCTACAAGGCTTAAATTCTATAACTCAGCTTAATGCTGCTTCAAGTGAGGAATTAGCAGCTAGTTCAGGTGCTTTGTCATCTCAAGCTGATGATCTTAAAAAGATGGTAGCCTTCTTTAGAGTTTAATTTTGGTTTTCTTTTATCTCTTTGAGTAGTTTTTGTGATGTATTTTATATCTTGAGTAATATTGAGTTAGAACTATTTTATTTTCTAATCGTTATTTAAGGTATATAACCCATCAATTTAGCTATTATGGATTTAAGAACAACTTACTTGGGGATTGAACTAAAGAATCCCATTATTATTGGCGCAAGCAACCTAGTTTTAGACATTGAAATGGCTAAAAAAATAGAAAATGCCGGCGCAGCGGCTATCGTTTATAAATCATTATTTGAAGAGCAATTACATTTAGAGGCCGCTCAATTAGAGGATGATTTGCATGAGTATGATGAACGAAGTGCTGAAATGACCTCTCTATTTCCTCATATTGAGCATTCTGGTCCTAAAGCACATTTGATGGCACTCAAAAAATTGAAAGAATCAGTGTCTATCCCTGTGATTGCAAGCTTGAATTGTTTGTACGATGTGAGCTGGGTTGAATATGCACAAAACCTTGAAAAGACAGGTGTAGATGCTTTAGAACTAAATTTTTATTCTACTATATCGGATGTTGATAAAACACCCAAACAAATCGAAGATGAACGCGTAGAGTTGGTTCGAAAAATTAAAGAAAGTGTATCGATACCTGTTAGTGTAAAACTAAGTCCTTTTTATACCAATATTATGAATGTGGTTACTCGCATGGATGAAAGTGGTGCGGATGGCTTTGTGCTTTTTAATCGTCTTTTTCAACCAGATGTTGATGTGGATGCACAAGAGTTAATTATGCCTTATAACTTAAGTCATAAAGGTGATAATAGATTGCCATTACGATTTGCAGGGCTTTTAAGTGGGAATATAGAGGCTGATATCTGTGGTAATACAGGTATTATGGATGGGAAAGATGTGGTTTCAATGTTATTGGTTGGAGCTGATACGGTTCAGGTTGTGAGTGCTATTTATAAAAATGGAGTGATTCAAATCAGTCGTATGTTAGAAGAAGTTGAGTTGTGGATGAAAGAACACAACTACACAAGCATATCTGAATTTAAAGGTAAATTGTCTAAAAAGAACTCAAAAGATCCTCATGCTTACAAAAGAGCTCAATATGTTGATTTCTTGATGAAGAGTAAAGAATATCTAAAAAAATATCCTGTAAACTAAGCGTAATTAAAATCTAGTTTAGAATAAGAATAAATACAGAGAGCTCGTCTATTAAGACGGGCTCTTGTTTGTTATGTAGTATAAATTTCTTAATTTTCTAACTCACAACGTGTGCTGGACAATGTTGAGAAACAACACGTGTTGTTGTGTATTAGATATTGTAGACACGATATTTCTAACTTTTAAATCTCATATTATGAACTCTAAAAGTGTATATACCTTTGGTGATGGAAAGGCTGAAGGCAAGGCAGATATGAAGAACTTACTGGGTGGTAAGGGGGCAAATCTTGCAGAGATGAATTTAATTGGGGTTCCTGTACCTGCTGGTTTTACTATTAGCACAGAGATGTGTGCTCAATATATTTTGTTAGGACGCGATAAGCTTATTGAGCTCATAAAAAATGAGGTTGAAAATGGAGTGAAAGCCACAGAAAAGGTGATGAATGCTAAATTTGGTTCTAAAGGAGAGGCTTTCCCTTTGATGGTATCTGTTCGTTCGGGGTCTAGAGTTTCGATGCCGGGGATGATGGATACTGTTTTGAATTTAGGGATGAATGATGATTCTGTTAAATTATTGGCAGAGAAATCAGGCAATGCTCGTTTTGCATGGGACTCATATCGGCGTTTTATACAGATGTATGGCAGCGTAGTAATGGGTGTTGCTGCTAAAAAAGGAGAGCATGATCCTTTTGAGGTAGAAATGGATGGGGTTAAGAAAGTCCATAATTATACTAGCGATACCGATTTTTCCACCGCCGACTTAATGGATCTTGTTATACGTTTCAAAGATGTAGTTAAATTACAAACAGGTGAAGACTTTCCGAGTGACCCTTGGGAGCAGCTATGGGGTGCTATATGTGCGGTGTTTGATTCTTGGAATACTGAACGTGCTAAGTTATACCGTAGATTAGAGCATATACCTAATGAATGGGGAACCGCAGTTAATGTACAAGCCATGGTGTATGGCAATATGGGTGCAAATTCGGCAACAGGCGTAGCTTTTACACGCGATGCGGCCACAGGGGAAAATGCGTTTAATGGGGAGTACTTAATTGATGCTCAGGGAGAAGATGTAGTAGCGGGTGTTCGTACGCCTCAAATCATTACCAAAGAAGGGTCGCTGCGTTGGGCAGCCATGCAGAATATTTCAGAAAAGGATCGCTTTACTAAATACCCTTCATTAGAAGAGGCCATGCCACTGGCATATGCCACCTTAAATGAGGTTCAAAAAAAGTTAGAAAAGCACTATAAAGACATGCAAGATTTAGAATTTACCATTCAAGATGGTAAGTTATGGATGTTGCAAACGCGCAATGGTAAACGCACTGGAGCTGCCATGGTTCGAATTGCCATGGAGATGCTTCAGGAAGGTATGATTGATGAGAAAACAGCTTTGCTGCGTCAAGAACCAAATAAGTTAGATGAATTATTGCACCCTGTATTTGATCTTGAAGCCATCATTCAAGCCAAAACATTAACCAAAGGTCTGCCTGCCTCTCCTGGTGCTGGTACTGGTCGTATTGTATTCTTCGCTGATGAAGCCGAAGAATGGGCCGCGCGTGGCGAGGTGGTTATTCTTGTTCGTTTGGAGACATCACCAGAAGATTTGCGTGGTATGCATGCTGCGGTGGGTATATTAACAGCTAGAGGAGGTATGACTTCGCATGCTGCTGTAGTGGCTCGAGGGATGGGTAAGTGTTGTGTGTCTGGAGCTGGAGAAATGCATGTTGACTATCAGAAACGTACCATGACCATCAATAATAATGTTTATAATGAAGGGGATTGGATTTCGTTAAATGGGTCTACAGGAGAGGTTTATGACGGCAAGGTTGCTACAGTAGATCCTGAGTTGTCAGGAGATTTTGGGACGGTACTTGCGTTGGCTGATAAATATGCTCGGATGTATGTGCGTACTAATGCCGATTCACCTCATGATGCACGTTTGGCCAAGGATTTTGGAGCTAAAGGAATTGGTTTATGTAGAACAGAACATATGTTTTTTGAGGGGGAGCGCATAAAGGCTGTAAGAGAGATGATTTTGGCCAATAATCAAGAAGGTAGAGTAAAAGCCTTAGCTAAGTTATTGCCAATGCAGCGTGAGGATTTTGAGGGTATTTTTGAAGCGATGGATGGCATGGGGGTTACCATTCGTTTGTTAGATCCTCCTTTGCATGAGTTTACTCCTAATGAAGGGGTGGCTCAAATTCTAATGGCTAAAGAATTAGGGGTTTTAGTTGAAGAAGTAAAAGCAAAGGTAGAATCGTTACATGAGTTTAATCCCATGCTTGGACACAGAGGTTGTCGCTTAGGAAATACCTATCCTGAAATTACTGAAATGCAGGCCAGAGCCATCATGGAGGCAGCTTGTAACCTTAAGTTAAAAGGTTTAAATCCTAAACCCGAAATCATGGTGCCTTTAATAGGGATTGTGGAAGAGTATATCATGCAGGAAGAGATTATAAGGCGTGTTGCCGAAGAAGTTCAGCAGGAAAAGGGAGTTCGTGTTGATTTTATGGTGGGTACCATGATCGAGATACCGCGTGCAGCCATTACAGCTCATAAAATAGCGGCTAAAGCTGAGTTTTTCTCGTTTGGAACTAATGATTTAACTCAAATGACATTTGGTTATTCTCGAGATGATGCAGGCAAGTTCTTGCCTATTTATATTGAGAAGGGCATACTTAAAGATGATCCGTTTCAAGTGTTGGAGCAAGAGGGTGTTGGTGAGTTAATAAAGATGGGAATTGATAGAGGCCGTTCCGTAAAACCTGATTTGAAAGTGGGTATTTGTGGAGAACATGGGGGAGAGCCTTCATCGGTTGAGTTTTGTCACAAAATAGGAATGAACTATGTTTCCTGTTCGCCCTTTCGAGTGCCTATTGCCCGTTTAGCAGCAGCACAAGCTGCAATAAAAGAAAGCCTAGTTTAGATGAAGTAATAGGTCCCAATTCTTAGAAGAAACTAATAATTGGGACTTTTTTAAGTTTTGTATTGTAATTGAAAGTGAATTTCATAGCATCTTTAGACTTGTACGCGACAAATTAATCCGTTTTTTCAAGCACTTCTATTTGTACCAGTTTAAAGTCTAATTCAGTTCTTCCCACACCACTAACCATAAATAATGCATTAAAATAGACGTCTCTATTGGGTAATGTGGCATAAAATTCATCAAGCCATTCTTTGTTGGTGAAATTTTTAACCGTAGTGATAACACCAATATCATTATTAGACGAAAAGAAAAGTGCATTTGTGTTTTTATCTAATGGAGCAAACGACACAATGGTGTAATCGAGACGCTTCCCCTTTATAATACTATTTGTGTATTTAATACTCTCATTGCTATTAGTGTACGTTATTGTATCAATGTTTATTGAAAAAACCTTACTGTTTCTTAGAAATAAACTTCTGGTTTTGTCCATTGTTTTTGATTGACCAATGAATACTAAGTTTTGGTGACGAATATCCTCGTATGAAAACTCAGACTCTAATAATACAGAGAAATCTTTATCATGACTAATAAACCAAGATGACAATTCTTTAATGGCTAGTGGTGCCATTTTGGTGATGAAAGTGAAATCAGCAAGGCGGTAATCTAAATGTTGATTCTTTAGTAGTAATGCATTTAATTGTCTCTCATCATTGATGTTGGTATTACGAACAAAACCAATGCTACCATCGTTTAATCGACTTGAAAATATCTTGTGATCAGAAATGATACAAGTTGTTTGTGCATTGGAATTGAAAAACGAATTCCAACAATAATTATTTTTATTTCCAGTGAAGAGCCAATAAGATACACTTAGTGTGATAATGGCAGTGAAAAGAGCTATAGATGAGTATGCTATTTTTGATTTAAATCTCTTTGATTTAGGTAGTTCGTTTCGTGGTATGAAATTTATGTTATATTGCCCTTTTGCAATTTCAAACACTAATGTATCATTTTTACCTTCCTTTAAATAGTATTCAATTAGTTTCTTTCGGAGGTTAAACATGTACACTCTTACTTTTCCATCGTTCTGTGATGAATCGTATTTGTTTTTAAATAATTCAATGCCAATGACCTGTTCTTTGATAAAAACCTCGTTGATGGATTGTTCAACAATAAAATTAAGTAAACGAATGTTTCTAGGCGATTTTGCAAAGGTTTCACTTCGACATATTTTATCTAAGGCCTGTTTAATGTCGGAAGCATAGACTGGATTTTTCATCATAATTACAAAATACAATTTTAATTTTAGATAAAGCAAGTGCTTTTATAGTGTTGGTGAGTTAATTTGCGTTGTATCAATGCTTTAAATGTCTGTATTTAACGGTTAATTTACAGTTTTAAATTGATGGACAGGGTGGTTTTAGATAAATTTTTCTACTTTTAAATTTATGTAAAATATATATGTTCACTTTTGAATAAAATTAAAAATACATTAAGACATGAGAAATTCAATGATTTACACTTTAGGTTTAGCTTTTTTGCTATTTCTAAGTGCTTGTAATGGCAAAGTAAGTCAAAAGCAAGATGTTACAAAACCCAATGTTATTGTAATATTTGCCGATGATTTAGGTTATGGTGATTTAAGTAGCTATGGAGCCACAGAACTAAGTACACCAAATATTGATAAATTAGTTAACGGGGGTGTTAAGTTTACCAATGGGTATGCTACTTCAGCAACTTGTACTCCAAGTCGTTATGCCTTGTTGACGGGTGAATATCCATGGCGTAATGAGAAGGCACGTATTTTACCAGGAAGTGCACCAATGTTAATAAGTTCTGATCAAGTTACTTTGCCTCAGATGCTTAAGCAGGCTGGGTATTATACTGGTATTGTGGGTAAATGGCATTTAGGTTTAGGTTTGGGTGATGTAAACTGGAATGAGACTATTAAACCTAGTCCCAATGATGTTGGTTTTGATTATTCATACATTATGGCAGCTACCCAAGATCGTGTTCCTACTGTATATATTCAGGATGGTAACGTTGTTGGGTTGGATAAGAATGATCCAATTGAAGTGAGTTATAAGCAAAATTTTGAAGGTGAACCTACTGGCTTGGATAATCCAGAGTTGGTTACTATGAAATGGCATCACGGACATAATAACAGCATAGTGAATGGCATTCCGCGTATTGGTTACATGAAGGGTGGAGCAGCTGCAAAATGGAATGATGTAGATATGGCTGATCATTTTTTAGCAGAAGCACAGCAGTATGTTACAAAGCATAAAGATCATCCGTTCTTTTTATATTATGCACTACAACAGCCTCACGTACCGCGTACTCCGCATCCTCGTTTTGTTGGAAAATCGGGTATGGGACCTCGTGGTGATGTTATTTTAGAGGCTGATTTTATTGTTGGTGAGTTAATGAAAACTCTTGATGAACAAGGGTTGTT
>QKIO01000386.1 GCA_003251015.1 Bacteroidales bacterium | reverse complement strand
CCTTGCGCATTAACATCATACTTTCCCGATTGAAACAATAATTTTTCCTCCATCGACACATAAACAAGGCCGTTTTTCATGTGCACCTTTAAATCATCACCCGAAAAGCCATTTAAAGCAGCCGTCATTTTATTTTTTAGATCTTGCATGGCTTGATCCTTACGTTTGAGCGCTTCCTCAAGTTGAAGCAGACGTTGGGTTTGAGCAGCCATCTGTTTTTCTGCTTCGGTCAAAGACCCTTTAGTTGTTTTAAGAGCTAACGATTTCTCGGCCAATTCATTTTCGGCTTCAAGTAAAGCGCGTTTTTTATTAGCCAACTCACGCTCGGCAAGCATTAAGTCATCTTCACGTTTTTGAATGTCGCTTTGTAGTTTTTGAAGGAAAGCCAATAACTTCGCATTATCCTCATCACCACCACCTCCATTTAACTGAGCTAATGCCTCTTGATAATTCTTATGCAATTCGTCTAAACGGTATTTTAATGTTTCGTTATTGCGCGATAGGCGAGTTGTATCTTCTAACAAAGAGGCAATTTTCACTTTTAATCGACTTAACTCCGAACTTAGCTCTTTGTTTTGAACATTAAGGCGATCGTTATTTTGGTTAACCAACACCATTTCCTCTTCCATCATACGGTTGCGTTTACTTAGCTCGTTATACTGTTTGAGAGGCACACACGACACCAGAAACACAACTAAAACAATCCCCAAAGAGATTTTACCATTTATTTTCATGCTAATTATTTTTTTCAGTCCAAATATCTTAAAAATGAACATAAGAACAAACAAAATAGATGGGTATATATGCTAGATGTTAGAAACTAAACACATTTTTTGACATAAAAATAGTTTAAACAGGTATGACGACTAAAAAAGCAACATAAAAACAATCTAATAGATACAATTAATACCATGATGCAAACTTTCTAAGACGCCGTAATATTTAAGTTATTCTATTTTGTAAGTAACAGTTAATCAATACACCACCCCACCTCATTAACAATGGCCAAAACTTAGCGCAATATTGGGTCGAATAGTTATAAATTAACTTATTATATTTGTTTTTTTAATAATATAAGGAGCTTAAAAGCAAATTGACTATGGAGGAAGGAAAGTATCGGTTTTTAGATAATATTAATAGTCCCGATGACTTAAAGCTGATTGATGAAACAGATCTTCCAGAGGTATGTCAAGAGTTGCGTGATTTTATCATCGATGCGTTATCTTGTAACCCAGGGCATTTTGGCGCTAGCTTAGGCGTTGTTGAACTCAGTGTAGCCTTACATTATGTTTTTAACACCCCATACGACAAAGTTATTTGGGACGTAGGACATCAGGCTTACGGTCATAAGATACTAACTGGAAGAAGAGATAACTTCCACACCAACCGCAAGTTTAAGGGTATTAGTGGGTTTCCAAATATTTTTGAAAGCGAGTACGATGCCTTTGGTGTAGGTCATTCATCTACATCTATCTCTGCTGGTTTGGGTATGGCCACGGCTGCCAAATTAAATAATGAAGAGCAACGCCAGATAGTAGCAGTTATTGGTGATGGCTCTATGACGGCAGGCATGGCCTTTGAGGCTTTAAACAACATGTCGGTGCAAAAAACAAATATGTTGGTTATATTAAATGACAACAACATGGCCATAGACCCTAATGTAGGAGGCTTTGGGGAGTATTTGGTTGACATTGCAACATCACGAACCTACAATAAAATTAGGGAAGAGGCTATTCGCGCCCTAGAGAAATTCAAAATAACAGGCCCCCGTTCTAAAGAGATGGTCACTAAAATGAATAACTCTCTCAAAAACATATTAACCAAACAATCTAATATTTTTGAGGGACTCAACATACGTTATTTTGGCCCCGTAGATGGACATGATATTGGGCATCTCACCCGTGTGTTAAATGATTTAAAAGACATCAGCGGTCCTAAGATATTACACATCATCACTAAAAAAGGCAAAGGCTTTAAGCTGGCGGAAGAAAACCAAACAGCTTGGCATGCGGTAGGTAATAAGTTTGACAAACTTACCGGACTATCTGTTGAGCCTTGCGCGGTACCAGTGCCCCGGCCACCAAAATTTCAAGATGTGTTTGGACTTACCATTGTTGAACTAGCCGAACAGAACGAAAAAATAATAGGTATAACACCGGCCATGCCATCGGGTTGTAGTTTGAATATAATGATGGAAAAAATGCCAGATCGAGCCTTTGATGTGGGCATTGCCGAACAACATGCAGTTACCTTTTCGGCGGGGATGGCTATTGCAGGCTTTACGCCTTTTTGTAATATCTATTCATCGTTTATGCAACGTGCCTACGATCAGGTATTACACGATGTAGCTATACAAAATCTAAACGTTGTATTTTGTTTAGATAGAGGCGGTTTGGTAGGTGCAGACGGCCCTACGCATCATGGCGCTTATGATTTACAATTTTTGCGTGGCATCCCCAACTTGGTGATAAGCTCGCCTATGGACGAGGTGGAGTTGCGCAACCTCATGTACACAGGCCAGTTACCCAATCAAGGGCCATTTTCCATTCGTTATCCTCGTGGCATAGGATCTCTTATCAATTGGAAACAACCATTTGCCGAAATTAAAGTGGGCACTGGCCGTGAATTAAAAGAGGGTGCTGACTTGGCGTTTTTAACTATTGGCCCCATTGGCGTGAAGGCACAATTAGCCATTGAAAAAATTGAAAAAGAAGGCTATTCTATAGCGCATTACGACATGCGTTTTGTAAAACCGTTGGATCAAGACTTATTACACAATGTGTTTAAAACCCATAAAAACATTATAACCGTTGAAGACGGAACCATCATTGGTGGAATGGGAAGCGCTATACTAGAGTTTATGAGCGACCATAACTATCACGCCAGAGTAAAACGTTTGGGCATACCAGACAGCTATATTGAACATGGCACACAAACAGAACTCTATGGTGTATGTGGCTTTGACAAAGAAGGCATGGTTAATGCAGCTTTGGAGATGTTGAAGAGATAAAAACTAACAACTATAACAATTTATGATAAAGAAAGCATTGCTGCTTTTTAGCTTAGCAGCCCTCTCATTAAATGCAAGCGCACAAATATCAAATGAAATCGCATCTTATGTCGATAGCACAGAGATCCTAATAAACAACAGTCGTAAGCTTCTAGCCAAAACTCTTTCAGACAAAAACATCCCCAAAACTAAGGATATCTATAACTATCTTATAAATATAGAGGAGAAATCAAATTGCCTTAGCCT
>QKIO01000055.1 GCA_003251015.1 Bacteroidales bacterium | reverse complement strand
AAACATAACACCAGGAAGAGGACTCGACGACATTATCTTTGGCCTTAAGCGTAGTGAGGTATTTAATATCCAAGGTGAACCTACCGAAACAGAACACGTAGATGGCGATGAAGAGTCGGGCGCTATGGAAGTATGGCACTACGATGAGTTACATCTCTCTCTATCATTTGAAGAAGATTGTGACTGGAAACTGACATCTATTACCACCTCCAATCCTGAATTTTTATTTGAAGGCATCGAGCTAATCGGATTGAGCCAAAGTGAAGTGATGGAACAACTTGAGGTATTTGACATTGGTGAGTTTGAGTTAGAAGATATGTCTACCGAAGAAATGCCAGAACAATTTATTGGTGCTAACTTTGAGTTTGGCATTAATCTGTTTTTTGATGCCGACATCCTTACCGAAATACAATGGGGACCTTACTGGGACGATGAAAAAGAAGCGCCTATGTGGCCATAAGTTATTCACCCCCACCATTAATACATATAACATAAGAGCAAAACATTACACATTATTAACACATAATGGTTTATGTTTTGCTCATTTCTTTATAATTTTGCAGCACTTGTAAAAATAACTTACAACATGATAACTGTTTCGAATCTTTCTATCCAATTTGGAAAAAAACCACTTTTCTCGGATGTTAACCTAAAATTCACTCCAGGCAATTGTTACGGCCTAATTGGCGCTAATGGAGCTGGAAAATCTACCCTATTACGCATCATGTCTGGCGACTTAGACTCAACTTCTGGAAGCGTAATGATGGAGCCAGGCGAACGCCTGTCTGTTCTTAAGCAGGATCACTTTGCTTTTGATGAATTTAGCGTCATTGAAACCGTAATGATGGGACACAAAGAGATGTCGGCCATCATGAAAGAAAAAGATGCCTTGTATGCCAAAGCAGACTTCACCGAAGAGGATGGGATGCGTGCCGCCAAACTTGAGGACGACTTTGCCGCCATGGGAGGCTGGAATGCAGAAAGTGATGCCGCAGAGCTACTTAGCGGACTAGGCATCAAAGAAAGTATGCATTCTGAAATGATGTCTAACATTACTGGTAAAGAAAAAGTACGTGTACTACTAGCTCAAGCATTATTTGGCAATCCTGACAATTTATTACTAGATGAGCCAACCAACGACTTGGATTTAGAAACAGTACTTTGGTTAGAAAACTACCTTGCTAATTTTCAAAACACAGTGATTGTAGTATCGCATGATCGACATTTCTTAGATAATGTATGTACGGACATTGTAGATATTGACTTTAACAAGATTCGTATGTTCTCTGGCAACTACACATTCTGGTACGAATCTAGTCAGTTAGCACTTCGTCAACAATCAATGGCTAATAAAAAGGCCGAAGAGAAGAAAAAAGAGCTTCAAGAATTTATCTCTCGCTTTAGTGCCAACGTAGCAAAGTCGAAACAAACGACCAGCCGCAAAAAAATGATTGATAAATTAAACATCGAAGAAATACAACCATCAACACGTCGTTATCCTGGTATTATTTTTCAACCAGAACGTCTTTCTGGAGACAAAACACTTGATGTTGAAAACCTAAGCTGCTCAATAGATGGGGTTACCTTATTTAAGGACGTTACCTTCAACATTGAAAAGAATGATAAAGTGGTGTTTATTTCTAAAGATAACCGTGCGGTAACCGCCCTTTTTCAAATTATAAACAACGAAAGACAAGCTGACAGTGGAACTTTTGTATGGGGGCAAACCATAACAAAAGCTTACTTACCAATGGATAACACGGATTATTTTCAAGAGAAAATGAAACTCAAAGATTGGTTATCACGCTTTTCAAAAGACACTTCTGAATCATACCTTCGTGGTTTCTTTGGTAAAATGCTTTTTAGTGGTGATGACATTGAAAAGAACTGCACTGTGCTTTCGGGAGGGGAGAAAATGCGTTGTATGATTGCTCGTATGATGATGGAGTCTCCAAACGTTTTAGTACTAGACCATCCAACAAATCACCTTGATTTGGAATCGATTCAAGCCTTTAACAACAGCATGAAGACTTTTCCTGGTCAAATCCTAATGGCTTCACATGACCACGAATTTATTCGTTCAACATGTATGCGTGTTATTGAGATTACACCCACAGGAACCATTGATAAACTAATGGATTTTGAGGAATACTTAGAAGACGAAAACTTAAAAGTTCAAAGAGCTGCTATGTACAAATAAAGAATAAGACGGCTTGTAGTTAACCTATCAAAGCACCTTAGGCAAAATACACTCAACATAAAACCCTCAGTGCAACATAAATTGCACTGAGGGTTTTCTTGTATCAAGCATTGGTGTACACCAACTCATTGTCTTTTACATCTAGTATTATAACGGCATCTCGATCGACTTCATCAGCCAATATCTTCTTTGATAAGTCGTTGATTACATACCGCTGTAAAGCTCGCTTGACTGGTCGCGCCCCAAACATAGGATCAAACCCTTCTTTAGCAAGCCACTTTTGAGCAGCCTGGCTTAATTCTAATCGTATACCTGAAGACTCCAGACGTTTTCTAAACCCTTCAAACTGTAGTTTTACAATTTCCTCAATCTCCTTTTCACTTAAGGGCGTAAACATAATTACCTCGTCAATGCGATTTAAAAACTCAGGACGAATAGTACTTTTCAACAAATCAAATACTTCACGGTGAGTCTTTTCTAAGAAATCAGCATCCACCTTTTTGCCTGCCTCATCAAAGCGTTGCTGAATAATATGCGAGCCTAGATTTGAAGTCATAATAATGATCGTATTTTTAAAATTGACAGTCCGTCCCTTATTATCCGTCAAACGACCATCATCAAGCACTTGCAAAAGAATATTAAACACATCAGGATGAGCCTTTTCTATTTCGTCCAACAAAACCACACTATACGGTTTACGCCTCACAGCCTCTGTTAATTGTCCACCTTCATCATACCCCACATAACCAGGAGGCGCCCCAATAAGGCGCGAAACAGAATGACGCTCTTGATATTCAGACATATCAATACGGGTCATTAAATGCTCATCATCAAACAAATATTCAGCTAAGGCCCTGGCAAGTTCTGTTTTACCAACGCCAGTGGTACCAATAAATATAAACGAACCAATAGGCTTTCGTTCATCTTGCAAGCCAGCTCTACTTCGCCTTACAGCGTCAGACACCGCTTCTATAGCAAGCTCCTGTCCTACTACACGTTGATGCAGTTCGTTTTCAAGTGTTAGCAGTTTTTGCTTTTCAGATTTTTGCATTTTAGCTACTGGTATTCCAGTCCAACGACTAACAATTTCGGCAATGTCATTGGCATCCACTTCTTCTTTAATCATGGGCGATTCTGCCTGAATCAGAGCCAACTCACCTTTAAATTTTTCAATGGCTAACTCAGCATCTTTAATACGCCCATAACGCAACTCAGCCACTTTTTCATATAATCCATCACGCTCGGCACGCTCAGCCTCGAACTTAAACTGTTCTATACTACTTTTTTGTTGTTGTATTTGATCTACCAGAGTCTTCTCTGCATCCCATGCAGCTCGCATTCCAGAACGCGTTTCTTTAAGATCTGATATTTCACGATGAAGCTCTTCTAGTTTTTTAGCATCTCCCTCCCGCTTGATAGCTTCACGCTCAATCTCAAGTTGTTTAATACGACGCTCTATTTCATCCACTTCTTCGGGTAAAGAATTTATTTCCAAACGCAATCGACTTGCAGCCTCATCCATTAAATCAATGGCTTTATCGGGCAAAAAACGATCAGAAATATAGCGACTTGAGAATTCAACAGCCGCGATAATCGCCTCATCTTTTATCCTCACTTTATGATGAGATTCATATCTTTCTTTTAAACCACGTAGAATAGAGATTGCACTTAAGTTATCAGGCTCATTAACCATAACCGACTGAAAACGACGCTCAAGCGCTTTATCTTTCTCAAAATATTTTTGATACTCACCAAGAGTAGTAGCTCCCACCACACGTAACTCACCACGAGCAAGAGCCGGTTTTAAGATATTAGCAGCATCCATTGCACCTTCACCCTTGCCGGCACCAACTAAAGTATGTATTTCATCAATAAACAGAATAATTTCACCATTGGCATTAACCACCTCTTTAATAACACTCTTTAAACGCTCTTCAAACTCCCCTTTGTATTTAGCACCCGCCACCAATGCTCCCATATCTAAGGAAAATACAGATTTAGATGCCAAATTCTCAGGCACATCACCATTCACAATGCGTTGCGCCAAACCTTCAGCAATAGCCGTTTTCCCAACCCCAGGTTCACCAATAAGAATCGGATTATTCTTTGTACGACGACTTAATATTTGGAGCACACGCCTGATCTCATCATCCCTTCCAATCACAGGATCTAACTTTCCTGCCCTAGCTTGCTCTATAAGATTAATAGCAAACCGACTAAGTGACTGATAGGTATCTTCAGCAGATTGGCTAGTAGCCTTAGCGCCCATTCGCAATTCAGCTATGGCTTTTTTAACGGCATCAACGGTTAAACCAGCATCTTTTAACATAGAAGACACTGGATCTTTTATCAATAACAAAGCCAACAGCAAATACTCAACACTCACAAACTGATCCCCAACTTCTTGAGATTGAGAGGTGGCAACTTGTAACAGTTCAGTTGATGACCTTGACAAATAAGCCTCACCTCCCGAAACTTTAGGAAATGACTCTAACAAGGCAGGTAAAACCTGTTTAAAATCGCGAGCACCCACCTTTTTAAGCACGAAATCAACAATGGAATTATCTACTTCAACAATCCCTTGTAAAACATGACCTGGCTCTATGGCCTGATGATTAAATTTCTGTGCAATTTGCGAAGCCTTTTGAATCGCCTCTTGGGCTTTGATGGTAAAATTATTTAAGTTCATAACAGTAATATTTAGTTCAAAAAAAAACGATCAAAATCAAGACCAAACACAATCAACTGACATAAAGTCTGTTGAAAAAACTACAATTCTGTCATAATTACACGAAAAACCCCTCAGAATCAATTTAGCCCCCGCACCATTTCACAAAACTTTAGCAAACAGCAATACTAAATAAAAATTAATAAAATTATTTTTGACCATAAAATCAGTTTTTTGATAAGTTTTAAATATCTTTCTGAAAATTTTGTTTATTTTCATGCCTGATTTAAACAAGAAATATAAAAATGACAAATAATACCAACTCAATTATTTAGAAATATAAGCCATGAAAAAAGCATTATCTACCATATTACTATTAGCCATTACATTATTTGCCACTCCTGTAATATTAAACTCTCAAGAGGATGCGCTATTTAATGCTTGTTTAGATCAACTTAAATCTCCTTTTATTGCTAGTGGACAACCCAATAAGGCTTTTCTTACAGGAACAGAAGTAGCTGAATTTCACACTACGTTCTTTACTGGAAGTATATACCGTATTGCAGCATGCAGCCATCAGGCCAATAATATTATTTTCTCTGTCTACGACAAAAACAGAAACCTTCTGTTTACAAACGAAAATCACGAACTAGCCTCTTACTGGGATTTTAAAGCCGAAGGTTCAATTGAGTGTGTGATAGAAGCTCGATTAAACTCTAATAAAACAACATCGGCTATTGCTATGCTTATGATTGGTTTTAAGAGTTCTGAAGATAAATAAAACAGAATTTCACTAAAGAGCTCATCACATTAGAGCTCATCACTTTTTAGAAGAAAAAGTAGAAAAAAAGGAAAAAGTAACATGAGTGAAGAGATTCTAAAAGCTCTAATACAACTGTTTGCCCTTGTTGCTTTTCCACGTACTGAAACTCAGTCGAGAAGGCACATTGTTAAGTCTTTTCTCAATCAACAACTTAACTCTAGGTTGGTTGAGGAATATATATTCTTGTTTGATAAATTACACGAAGAACATGAGCAACGCCTGTCCGACAAAAATAAATTCCATAAGCGACACGCAGCCAGCGCAGTAAAAGTTTTAAAGATTGCAACCGAGATCAATGAAGCGCTAACCTACTACCAAAAACTAATCGTATTAATACAACTCATCGAGTTCCTAAACATTGATTTGGGTATGAGTAAGTTTGAGTCTGAGTTTATTGAAACGGTAGCTCAAACTTTTAACCTCAACGAAGATGAGTACGATCACATTATCGAATTTATCACCAGCTCTTTTAAAAACGAGCCACTTTCACATAACACACTTGTTATAAATAGCAACCACCGACAAGTTACGAATGGCTACAAACACCTATTCTGCGATAACCTAAATGGAGAATTACGCATTCTACATATAGAATCCGTTAGTTTGTTTATTTTTCGTTTTAATGGCAACCTAGACCTATTAATGAACGGACAGCTCATTAATAATGAACGAGTTCAAATATTTACACCGGGTAGTTCGTTACGCAACAAACGGATCGATACTATATTTTACAGCGATATACTGGGACAATTTGCCAACGATAAAATTGGTGAACCCATTGAATTTGTAGTTGATCACATTACCTACTACTTTGATAAAAAAAATGTAGGACTTCGAGACACATCATTTAAATCTAGCTCTGGCAAATTAGTTGGAGTTATGGGAGGTAGTGGAGCAGGAAAAAGCACTCTCGTAAATGTGCTTAGTGGCATAAATACCCCCACCAGTGGGCACGTTTATATAAATGGCATAGATCTTCACGCTGACAAAGAAAATACAGAAGGGTTAATTGGTTACGTAGCACAAGATGATTTATTAATAGAAGATCTTTCTGTTTATAAGAATCTATATTACAATGCAAAGTTATGTTACGACAATCTAAGTGAGTTTCAGATTCGCATGAAAGTCCTAAAGCTGCTTCGTTCCTTAGGATTGTTTGATATCAGATTTATGAAAGTGGGTAGTCCACTAAATAAAAAAATTAGTGGAGGACAACGCAAACGCTTAAACATAGCCTTGGAGCTAATTCGTGAGCCCGCCATTTTATATCTTGATGAGCCAACATCTGGTTTATCATCAAGGGATTCAGAGAATATCATGGATTTGCTAAAAGAATTATCTATAAAAGGCAAATTGGTTTTTGTTGTAATCCATCAACCATCATCTGATATATTTAAAATGTTTAATCAGCTACTGGTATTAGATACTGGTGGCTATCTAATATATAATGGCGATCCCGTAGAGAGTGTCAATTATTTTAAGGCATGCATAAATCATGTTAATAGAGATGAGAGTGAATGTCCTACGTGTGGTAATATCAATGTGGAACAAGTATTAAACATTGTAAACTCACAGGTTATTGATGAATATGGTCACTTCACTCAAACTAGACGTATTGAACCCAAAGAGTGGTACGATCTATATCATGAAGGCATTGAGCACCGGGAGTTATTTAACAATGAAGAACATGCTCATCTTAAACTTCCTAAAATAACGTTTAAAATCCCCAACAGGATAAAACAGTGGTTTGTATTCTTACAAAGGGATGTGTTCTCTAAACTCTCAAATAGCCAATATTTATTAATTAATTTATTAGAAACGCCAATATTAGCCATACTACTAGCCTCTATCATAAAATATTATAATGTAGATAGCGAAAATACTTTGGGTTATACTTTTGCTAACAACCCCAACATCGCGATGTACATTATTATGGCCATCATTATTGCTATATTCGTAGGGCTAACTGTGAGTGCTGAAGAGATTATAAATGATAAAAAAATACTAAAACGAGAATCATTTCTAAATCTAAGTCGTTTTAGTTATTTACTTTCAAAATTTACAATACTCACCGTTATTTCGGCTATTCAAACCTTATTATTCATAGGGATAGGTAATTATATTGTGGAATTAAAAGGGATGTTTATTGAATTTTGGCTCATCCTATTTAGCTCATCTGTTTTTGCAAACTTACTTGGATTAAACATTTCTGATTCGTTCAAAAAGACAGTTAATATTTACATCATCATTCCTTTCTTAGTTATCCCTCAACTTATCTTAAGTGGAGTATTCGTAAGCTTTGATAAGTTAAATCCTAACATGTCATCTCCTGAGAAAATCCCATGGTATGGCGAGATTATTGTGGCACGCTGGGCATTTGAAGCGTTGGCAGTACATCAATTTACAGCCAACGAATTTGAAAAGAATTTCTATTTATATGATAAACTTAAGAGTCAAGCTAGTTATAGAAAAGAATATTGGATTCCAGCTCTACAAAATAAGCTTGATAAAATAAATAGAGCGGTTATTCAGTCTACATCAAAGGATTCTATTAGCATTAAGATACATAACGACATCGATTTGTTTAATAACGAATTGCAGAAACATCATGAATTATATCCAGAGCGCGCTAGTATATTTAAGCCTTTAAGCCTTGAACAATATAATGACTCTGTGTATAAACAAACAGAAACTTATTTAAATACGTTAAAGATATTTTATAAAGATTTATATAATCAAGCAGACAAATTTCAAGATCAGAAACGATTTGAATGGACAGCATCCGCTGACAAAAGAGATTTGTACATTGAGTTGAAAAATGATTATTTCAACAATGATATGGATCGTTTCATGCGGAATTCTAACAATATATTCTCAAATAAAATCATAGAATACAAAGGGCAATTATTACAGAAGATAGATCCAATTTTTCAAGATCCTACGCATCCTTTCTTAAAGGCTCATTTTTTATCTCCCACAAAGAAAATTGGATCTTTGCATATTCAAACATATAAAATTAACTTATTTATTATCTGGATAATAAACTTATTTTTATTTATAACACTCTATTTCAATGGACTTACCAAGGTGTTTACCATAGGCTCTGAAATCAAATTGTACATCCAGAAGAAATTCCCAAAGAAAAAGAAAATCGAGTAATTAGGGAAATTACTTCCCCGCCTCCTCACACTACCTTACGTACTCTGGTATACGGCGGTTTCAAATTAACTTTGTAACAGACTGTATTTAACCGACATATTAAACAAATCTAATGCTTCGAACTTTTTTAGGTTCATTGCTTGATGAACTTGTTGACATCCTGTTATACGCCACCACCCGTTGCCATAAAGGGCTAATATCCAAGCCCGATATACTAAAAAGCCATCCGTAATGATGGCTTCCCATTTAATGCTAAAATTGTTTTATTTAACTATACGTATCCCATCATCTCCGATGATTATCTGACGATTTTTATACAAGGCACCAATGGCCTTTTTAAAATTCTTTTTACTCATTCCAAACATGGTATAAATCTGTTCGGATTCACTCTTATCATTAACGGCTATAAAACCACCTTTTTCTATCAGAAGTTCCATAATATTATCCGCAAAACCACCAGTCTTTTCGTAACCTAGTTTTGTTAATGAGACATCTATCTTTTCATCAGGACGAACCTTTTTGATGTAACCTTTGGACTTATCACCAATTTTTACTGGACTAAAAATCTCATTGTTATACAACAAGCCTAGGTGACTGTTATTAATAACAACTTTGTATCCCATGTCAGTTTTGGCTACAATAATAATATCCACCTCTTGACCTTCTACGTATTCAGGCATGGTATTATCCATCACACTGTTTAGTTTTGAAGTAGCAACAATGCGTTTGGTTGCATCATCTACATACACATACACAGCATACGAGCGACCAACTTCCATCTTAACACCTTGCTCACGAAAAGGCACAAAGAGGTCTTTCATCAAACCCCAATCCATAAACGCACCAAATTGCGACACATCCGTTACTTTTAAGTAAGCCACCTCTCCCACTAAAGCATAAGGCTCCTCGGTGGTAGCAATAATGCGATCTTCCGAATCGAGGTAAATAAAAACCTCTAATTCATCCTCGGGCTTAACCCCTGGTGGAACATACCTTATGGGTAATAAAATCTCACCATGCTCTTGACCTCCATCTAAATAGAGACCAAAATCAACTTCTTTTACTACTCTAAGTACATTAAACTTACCTATTATTGCCATGTTGCCTTTAATTAATGAGCTGCAAAGATAGTCTAAAATGTGTTTGATGCATAATAGTTATCTCAAGCTCTAGTAAAAAGTAGCTTTAGCCCATTTAACGAACTATTATTAATCTCCTACCACTCTATCCTTAACTTAATCCTGTTCACTATGGTAGGCATTTAAGCAGCGCTTCATATTCATCAAAGCGATGGGCACGTATAGGGCGTATCTTGGGCTCTGTGGTAAAATAGAGGAGCAAACAGGGACTGATATTTTTGTATTTCTCCACATACTCAAACCCTCTTAACTCGTTGTTTTTGATGCGTTGTTTTATTTTGTTATGGTAAGGGTACATGGTCTTTATTTATGTGATAAAACTATAACAGAAGAGGCTAACAATGGTTTATTTAAATATAACATAACCGTTGCATTTGCGAGCTTGAGCAATAGCCCGCAGAAACCAAACTATAAGACGGTAGCAAGCCAAACAAGTCTTAGGACGCCTCCCTGCATAATTTTAACGCCATCAAAAACCAAATGCCATCAATAATTTCTCTTAATGGCGTTTGGTTTGGTAGATGGGTAAGGGCTGATTATTTATTTAAGCACTTTAATCTCCACACGTCTATTCACGCCTCTGAATCCTTAGCCTATTTAAAATACTTGACAGACTATAAACGATAAAAAACCAAGCATACCAACATAAACACAGCACATATTACTATACACACTAATTAATCCACTCTTTTTTATAAAACACAGGCATTATTTTCGAGTGATATGCTTTCTAATAATTTATGAAATAGGTACTTTTGTGCAAATTTGTAATTAATTAAACAATAAAATAATTCAAAAACAGATGGCTACATTTAAGATCAAACCTGCATCAGAGTGTGCATACGATTGTATTTCTTTAGGTGAAGTAATGTTAAGATTAGATCCAGGTGAAGGACGTATCAGAACCACTCGTCAATTCCAAGTGTGGGAAGGCGGAGGCGAATACAACGTATCTCGCGGTCTAAAAAAATGTTTCGGTAAAAGAACAGCTATTGTTACCGCATTGGCAGATAACGAAGTGGGTTCTTTAGTGGAAGACCTAATCATGCAAGGTGGGTTAGATACTCAATTCATTAAGTGGGTAAACTACGATGGATGTGGTCGTACTGTTCGTAATGGCTTAAACTTTACCGAAAGAGGTTTTGGTATTCGTGGTGCTAAAGGCGTTTCTGACCGTGGCAACACTGCTGTATCGCAATTGAAACCAGGTGATATCGATTGGGAACACATCTTTGGTAAATTAGGCGTACGTTGGTTACATACAGGTGGTATTTTTGCTGCTCTTTCTGAATCAGCTGCTGAAGTAGTAATTGAAGCTGTAAAAGTGGCTAAGAAATATGGTACCATCGTATCTTATGACTTAAACTACCGTCCATCTTTATGGAAAGCTATTGGTGGTGAGAAAAAAGCTCAAGAAGTAAACCGCGAAATTGCAAAGTATGTAGACGTTATGATTGGTAACGAAGAAGACTTTACCGCTTGCCTTGGTTTAGAAATAGAGGGTAACGACCACAACCTAAAAGAATTAGATCTTTCTGGTTACAAAAACATGATCAAATCAGCTGTTGAGATGTTCCCTAACTTTAAAGTTATTGCAACAACTTTACGTACGGTTAAATCTGCAACTATCAACTCATGGGGTGCTATTTGTTATGCTGATGGCGTAATTCACGAAGCAACTCACCGTGAAGACTTAGAAATTATGGACCGTGTAGGTGGTGGCGATAGCTTTGCTTCTGGTTTAATTTATGGTTTCTTAGAATTTAACGAAGGTGGTATTGCTGTTGAATATGGTGCTGCTCATGGGGCATTAGCCATGACAACGCCTGGTGATACAACGATGGTTACTCTAGACGAAGTGAAGAAAATTATTGGTGGCGGCGGCGCTCGTGTTGACCGTTAATAACAATAATATTTTATATAGTGATCCTGATTGCAACGGTTGCAATCAGGATCTTTTGTTTTTAAGAACATCCTCAAAGGGCATAATCGAGTAGGTTAGAGAATTACCTCCCTGCCCTTTCACACCACCGTACGTACTCTCGTATACGGCGGTTTCAAACTAACTTTATAACAGACTGTATTTAACCGACATATTAAACAAACCTAATACTTCGAACCATTTTAGGTTCATCGCTTGAAGAACTTGTGGACATCTTGATTTACGCCACCATCCTTTGCCCGAAAGGGCAAAAATCCGACTTTGCC
>QKIO01000313.1 GCA_003251015.1 Bacteroidales bacterium | reverse complement strand
TCAGAGTCGTAATTTTATGGATGAAGGACTTAACGATCATCATAGAGGGTTGCGCATGCGTGGCCGTCCGAAAATACTGTTGGCTCGTAATTATGAGGAAGCGGTTCATCTGTTTGATAAGTATCAGAATAATTTATTGGGTGTGATTTCTGATGTTTCGTACCTAAAAGATGGTGAGAAAGTGGTCGATGCTGGTTTAGAATTGGCTAGGTATATTAAAACTAAGGATAAATATATGCCATTTTTGCTTCAGTCATCCGACTCTAAATGGGGAGCTGTTGCTAAAGCGTTAAAGGTCTCTTTTGTTTCAAAGAATGACCCTCTTCTACTTAGGTCTTTATCTGATTTCATTACTACGTACATGGCTTTTGGGGATTTCATTTTTATCGATCCCAGTACGCATCTAGAGGTGGCACGCATTAAGACTTTGAAGGAGTTACAGCAAAAGATTTATTCTATTCCAGATGAATCATTGTTTTACCATTTTAGTCGCGACCATGTGTCTAAGTGGCTTAAGGCTCGCGCCTTATTTTCATTGGCTAAGTCTATTAAGAATTTACGTGTTGCAAGTTTAGATGATATACAACACACAAAGGTAGCTGTTTGTGAGTTTATTAATTCTTTTCGGTCTATGAAGGGGCGAGGGGTGATTGCTAAGTTTTACAGGGAAGATTTTGATGAATACGCCTCGTTTGCACGCATTGGAAATGGTTCGATAGGCGGGAAGGCTCGTGGGCTGGCATTTTTAAATACGATAATCAATAAATACTATTTGTCTGAACCTGTTGCTGATGTTGTTTTAGCTGTACCTCGTTCGGTGGTTTTAAGTACAGAGGTTTTTGATGAGTTTATGAATGCCAATAATTTACATGCTTTTACTTCAGCTCAATTAAGTGATGACGAGGTGCTTAAGGTTTTTGTGGAAGCAGAATTGCCCGTTTATGTACAAGAGGATGTTCTTAAGTTTTGTTCTGTTTTGAAAAAACCTATTGCGATTCGCAGCTCTAGTGTGTTAGAGGACAGTCGATATCAACCCTTTGCAGGTATTTATGCCACTTATATGATATCACCATCACCTTCATTACACCAAACGCATCATCAAATATGTACAGCTATTAAATGTGTTTATGCCTCTGCTTTTTATCGTGCGAGTAAACGGTATGCCGCAGTTATTCGTAGTGTGATCGATGAGGAACGAATGGGTGTTGTTTTGCAAGAGTTGGTAGGGCAGGCGCATGGTGATGTGTTTTACCCTACGTTTTCAGGGGTAGCACGTTCTGTTAATTTTTATCCCATCGGTGACGAAAAGGCTGAAGAAGGCGTGGTGAGTGTAGCCATGGGCTTAGGAAAACATATTGTTGAAGGAGGTGCTTCTCTTCGGTTTTCTCCAGTTTATCCCAAAAAAATTCTGCAACTCTCGTCGGTAGATTTAACGCTTAAAGATACTCAGAAAACATTTTATGCTTTAGATTTACAGCCTTCTGCATTTATTCCTTCACTTGATGATGCCATCAACTTTAAGAAGATGCCCATTAAAGATGCTGAAGATCATGGTACCTTGAGGTGGTTGGGTTCTGTGTATGATTATAGAAATCAGATTATTCGCGATAATTTATTGAATGACGGCTTGCGTTTAGTGACATTTTCAAATATTTTAAAATACGATGTATTTCCATTAGCTCCGTTGATGAGGAAAATATTGGCAGCTGGTCAGCGTGAGATGAACCAAGCCATAGAGTTGGAGTTTGCTGTTGATTTGCAAGTTGGGGAAGGTAAATTACCTGTTTTGTATTTACTTCAAATCAGACCAATTGTTGAAAATAAAGAGTGTGTTTTTGATGATTGTTGGGCTGTTGATAAAGAAAAACTACTTGTCTATTCTAATTCTGCTTTGGGCAATGGTCTGGTTACTGATGTGTGTGATGTTATTTACATCAAAACCAAAGACTTCTCGCCTCAGTACAATGCGTTGATAGTTCCTATTATTGATACACTTAATAAGAAGTTGGAAGATGAGCAGAAGGGGTATGTTTTAATTGGACCTGGCCGATGGGGTTCGCAAGATCCGTGGTTGGGCATTCCTATTAAGTGGGGTGCGATTTCTGCTGCGCGGTTGATTGTAGAGACTGGTTTGGATAATTACCGTATTGAACCCAGTCAAGGCACTCATTTTTTTCATAATCTCACCAGTTTAAATGTGGGCTACTTTACCATCAACCCTGCTTTCGAAACGGATGTGCTTAATCTTAGTTTTTTGGATAAACTGCCAGCTGTTTATGAAGATGAATATCTTCGTCATGTCCGCTTTGATAAACCTTGCATCATAAAAATGGATGGTAAAAATGGAAACGGAATGGTAGAATTACCAGACGAGACATAAAAAAAAACCGACGGTTAATGTCGGTTTCTAAGTATCTGTTTTATTGTTAGTAGTGCTTACGTCCAATAATATTAAAAAACTCTTCTCTAGTGGCATTATTTTTAAGAAACGCACCCGTAAAGTCTGACGTGGTGGTTACAGAATGTTGCTTTTGAACACCACGCATTTGCATACACATGTGTTGTGCTTCTATTACCACCGCTACACCTAAAGGGTTTAGCGTTTTTTGAATGCAGTCTTTTATTTGTGTTGTTAAGCGTTCTTGCACCTGTAAACGTCTTGAAAAGGCTTCTACCACACGAGCCAGTTTACTTAAACCTGTAATGTGATGGCGTGGAATGTAAGCTACGTGCGCTTTTCCAAAGAATGGTAACATATGATGCTCACACATGGAATACACTTCAATGTCTTTTACAACCACCATTTGTTGGTAATCTTCACGAAACATAGCAGACTGAATAATCTCATCTGGGTTCATGTTATACCCTTGCGTCAGAAACTGCATGGCTTTAGCTACTCTAAGAGGTGTTTTTTCTAGTCCCTCACGGGTTTCATCTTCACCTAAAAGCTTTATGATACCTTGGTAATGCTCCGAAAGGTTTTGGGTGGTTTCATCGTCGTAGGATTCTGTTTTTACATAACCCGCTTTACCGTTCAGTGAAAATTCCATTTTGTTTAATTTTGTATTCAACACTAAACTGCAAAAGTGCAATTTTAGTTCAGAAAAAACATACGTTTTTGCCTTTTATTCGTCTCTAGTTATCGATTCATAAACTAAATTTGGTTTTATAACCAAGCGGAGTGTTAAAAACGGAAGCGTCTTATCCTCTCAGTTTTAGTTCAATCGCACTGTTTTATAGTCTTAGCTTTTGCCTTTTAAGAGATGATAATATCCTTTAAATCTCGTTTTGGAACGTGATGTACCTTTTCAATATCTCGCCAATATTTAATGTCGTCGTTACGCATTTCTTCTATGACAACTTCTTCTTTTGGTTTTCCTAAGGCAATGACGTGTAGTATTTTTAAGTTCGATTCTAATTTTAGCTCGCGGTGTAAAGTTGGACTATTTATAGAGCCAATAATGCATCCACCCAAACCTTTTTCTACAGCGCCCAATAAGATGCTTTGTGAGGCAATGCCGTGGTCGCAATAGTAATTGGCTGAGATATTGGTGTCAACTAAAATAATGATATAGGCTGCAGGCTGTTCGCCCTCTTCTGGGCCATTCCAATCTGGATAATATCCGGCCCATGTTAAATCTTTAAATATCAGATTATTTGTCTCTGTGTCGTTGGCTAGAAAATACTTTAAGGGTTGAGCATTTTTAGCCGAGGCTGATAAACGTGCTAGATCTACCAATTCGAATAAGGTGGGTTTGTCAATTTTCACATCTTGATAAAACCGACGGTAACTACGGTTTTTGAGGATAAGTTCTTTTAACATTTGGATTGTAATTTAAGGATTTATAGATACACAAAGAGGAACCATTTACTCTTTAGTAGATTGTTCCTCTTTGATATTTCATGTAATCTACATTAGTTAGTATCTAGCACCAACTACAGACCAGTCAATTATTTTCCAAAAATCTTCGATGTACTTAGGACGTGCATTTTGCTTGTCTAAGTAATAAGCATGTTCCCATACATCACAAGTTAAGATAGGTGTTAAACCATCTCTTAATGGATTGCCAGCATTACTTTCTTTTACAATAGCCAATGAGCCATCTGCATTTTTAACTAACCATGCCCACCCAGCACCAAATAAGGTGGCTGCAGCTGCAGAGAACTGTTCTTTAAACGCATCAAAAGAACCAAATGATTTGTCGATCGCTTGTGCTAGTGCACCAGTAGGGTTGCCTCCTCCTTTTGGAGAGAACGAAAGGAAATAGAAGGTGTGGTTCCACACCTGAGCGCCGTTGTTAAAAATACCACCGTCAGATTCTTTTACGATGGTTTCTAAGTCTGCATTTTCAAATTTAGTGCCTGGTATCAGGTTGTTTAAGTTTGTGATGTAGGCTTGGTGGTGTTTGCCATAATGATATTCTAAGGTTGTTTTAGAAATTACAGGCTCTAAAGCATCTAGTGCATAAGGTAATTGAGGTAGTTCGAATTTCATATTTTTACGTTTTAATTATTTGTCTGCAAGTTAAACAAAGCATGGTGCATAGTGTTCATTTTTTTCTTAAAAAAAGAGTGAAAATATATTTGCTAGTTGCCAAATAAAAAAGGGAACTCACGTTTGAGCCCCCTTTTTTTCCCAGACAAAATGAACAAACTAAACTTTAAACTTTCTATTTCTTTATCCCTACTCATTTCTCCAAAACTGAAGGGCTGTGTGATTTGATACTTTCATTCTACCTTTGGGGTAGTCATTCAATTATTAATAAAAGAATGATGAATCCAAAATTATTAATATTTCAGATTAAATCCAAATAAAAAGATGAAAATATCTTTAAATAGTTTATGGCGTCTTGAAAGCGTGTTGTTAATGAGGTATTTAGCGATGAAATACTGTAGTTGTAAGTTTTACTATTTCATAAATAGTAATCCATCATCTGTGTTATCCCTAAATATTGTTGATATTTGCAAACTCTTTATTTAAAAGGAGTAAAAGGTGTGAGTGTGATAGAAGTTCATCAAGACTTGCACATAAATGGCTTTTAGTAATGTAATAAATATAAATAATTGATGATGAAAGACGGTAAAGCAAAAGTGATAATAGGTAGTGAAGAGTGGTGTGCATTTCCTGATTTAGGCATTCCTGCCATAAAAGCACGTGTAGACTCTGGAGCTAAAACGTCTTCTATTCATGCATTTAACATTCAAAAATTTAGACGTAATGGTGAGTCGTGGGTGAGTTTTGAGGTTCATCCCTTACAAAATAATCGCATGGCGCTTATCCGTTGCGAAAAACAAGTGGTTGACAAAAGGGTGGTGAAAAGCTCAAGCGGTATTTCTGAAACACGGTATGTGGTCATGGCATCATTAACCTTGGGTGATTCGACTTGGGAAATTGAATTGACACTTGCTAACCGTGATTCGATGGGGTATCGCATGCTGTTGGGTCGCGAAGCCATGAGTGGAAGAATGATTGTTGATCCTTCGCTTAATTTTTGTCTGGGGCAAGTAAAGCCAGCTACACTATCTGAGTATTATGCCGAAAAAGAAAAAGAAAAAAGTGGACTTAAAATAGGTTTGTTAGCCAGTAACCCAGATTTGTATAGTAATATTCGTTTGATGGAGGCTGGAGAGGAGCGAGGGCATGATATGTCTTTTCATGATATTAAACAGTGTTACATGCGTTTAGATGCTGTTGACCCAGAGGTGCATTACCGTGGGCGCAAGATATTAGACGATTTTGATGCTGTTATTACGCGCATTCGTCCCAGTGTGACGTTTTATGGTTGTGCGCTTACCCGCCAATTTGAAAGTATGGGTGTGTTGGCTGTGAATACGTCCTCATCCATCACTAAATCGCGCGATAAACTTTATAGTTTACAGTTGTTGTTGAAAAATGGAATTCCTATTCCTACCACTGGATTTGCCAATTCACCAATGGACACCAATGACTTGATTGAGATGGTTGGTGGTGCACCTCTTATAGTTAAACTATTGGAAGGGTCGCAAGGTCGTGGTGTGGTATTGGCCGAAACGAAGAAAGCTGCTGAAAGTGTGATTAATGCATTTAAGTCGTTGCGGGCTAATTTATTAGTGCAGCAGTTTATTAAAGAAGCGGATGGCAAAGATTTACGTTGTTTTGTGATTGATGGAAAGGTAGTGGCATCCATTCAGCGCGAAGCAGCACCTGGAGAATTTAGAGCTAACTTACACCAAGGAGGAACTGCTTCTGTTGTAAAAATAACCACTCAGGAACGTTTGTTAGCCATCAAGGCTGCTAAAACAATGGGCTTAACCATTGCTGGTGTAGATATAATACGCTCAAAAAATGGACCGTTATTGTTAGAAGTGAATTCGTCACCTGGTTTAGAGGGGATTGAATCAGCTACAGGTAAGGATATTGCAGGTATGATTATCTCGTCCATCGAAAAAAAATTAGGTTGGAAACGTGAATTAGGGATAGATGATAAAAAGGTATAGTAGTGTCAGTTAAAGCGTCTCTACACTCTGATATAATGCGTTTAGCCATCCCCAATGTGTTAACCAATCTTACGGTGCCATTGTTGGGTATGGTAGATATGCATTTAATGGGTTATCAAAATTCGGAGCTTTTTATGGGAGCTGTGGCTTTGGGAAGTGTGATTTTCAATATTGTTTATTGGGGGTTTGCATTTTTGCGTATGAGCACTAGCGGTATGGCAGCTCAAGCTTTTGGACGTGATAAAACTGTTGATATGGCCATGGTGCTATTTAGAGGCATGGCTATTGTATTCATTGGAGTGTGTGTGTTATTGGTTACTCAATCGGGCATTCTAAAGTTGAGTCTTTCCTTGTTAGATGGGAGTTCGGAGGTCAAACACTTGGCCAGTCAGTATTTTTACATTCGCATTTGGTCGGCTCCAGCAGCCATTGCACTGATGGTTATTAATGGCTGGTTTTTAGGGATGCAAAACGCTTGGTATCCCATGCTTATAGCCGTTGTTATAAATGGAGTGAATATCCTTACATCCTTTTTTCTAGTTAAATACATGGGTATGAAGGTTGAGGGAGTGGCCTTGGGTTCTGTCGTTGCAGAGTATGTGGGATTAGTATTGGCAGGTCTTTTGTTTCTCAAGAAATACGCTAATGTATTAACGTTTTTTTCGCTCAAAGAACTATTCCGTTGGCATGCACTAACCGAGTTTTTAAATGTGAGTGGCGATATATTTGTTCGTACCATGTGTGTTATTGTGGTGTTTACTTTTTTCACATCTCAATCAGCAGGTACAAGTAATGTAATTCTAGCAGCCAATAGTGCCTTGTTACAATTCTTGTTTTTGTTCGCTTATTTTCTTGATGGTTTTGCGTATGCTGCCGAGGCTTTGGTTGGTAAATACGTAGGTGGACGTAATGTGTCAATGCTTAGTCGTACTGTTAAGGCTTTGTTTTTGTGGGGTGTGTCAATGGCATTTTTATTTACCATGATGTTTTGGATAGGGGGCGATTGGTTACTTAAGGTGTTCACCAATCAACAAGATGTTATTGCCGAGGGGCGACGCTACCTGTCCTGGTTAATAATTCTTCCGCTAACAGGTTTTGCGTCTTTTATATGGGACGGCATTTATATTGGAGCCACAGCCTCTAAGCTGATGCGCAATACCATGTTGTTAGCTACTTTGTTTTTCTTTCTACTGTTTTTTAGTTTGCGCGACCAGTTAGGTAATCATGCTTTGTGGTTAGCTATGAATGTGTTTATGTTAGCTCGGGGTTTATCACAGTCCGTGTTGTATCGTTATTTGCCTGTGTTTCGGAAGAGTTTCTCTCTGACATAGAATAAATATCTTCCCGTTTCGTTTTAAAGGTATTCATTATGAAGAAAAATACAGAATACTGAATAACTTAATTGAGAAGTCAATCACCAATCCTCTGGTACTTGAAAATTGGAAAAAATGATTCTAACAAAAGAAGGGATTAAAGAACGCTATAATTCTGTTGATGGAATGGCATCTCAAAATAACAATAAGACCTTTGCTTTCTGAAAGCCAATTTGGAGAGTTATCATTGGATCTAAGACTAGGTGGTGATTTTCTAATTACGTTTCAAGGTAGAGAATCTTTTATTGATGCAACGGGCAACCAAAACTCTAGACCTATCAATAGCTTTTTTCAATAAACTTGATAATCCGATTGATTACTTTTCTAGACAGAGAAAATATGCTTGTCAAGTTAGGCCTGTAGTCTCTAAGATCTCTAATGATGCTGAATTAGAGAAGCTTAAGCAGCTTTTTAAAAAATAATTTTAAATTATATCTGTAAGTTATATAGGATGCAACTAGTATATAACACAACAAAAGCCACCAAATAACTATCTATTCAGTGGCTTCGTTGTTTTTGTTTTTGGTGATTTAGGCTATCTCTATGCCTACTTTTTTCACATCTTCCCAATAATGAGGATACGATTTAGACACCACTTGAGGATCTTCAATAATCACCTCAAAACCCTTAAGGGCAGCAGGCGCAAATGCCATTGCCATACGGTGGTCTTTGTAGGTATATACGCTTATTGGTTCTGTTTTAATCTCTTTCTTTTCGCCGTTCCACTCTAAGGTGTCGATGTCGTTGGTTGTTAGTACAAAACCAAATTTAGCCAACTCATTAATAAGTGCGGTGATGCGGTCTGTTTCTTTAATTTTTAATGTTTGAAGACCAGTAAACGAAAACGGCACATTTAATAAACAACAACACGTTGCCACCGTTTGTGTTAAGTCGGGCTCATTGATGAAGTTATAAACCAGCTTTTTTGCTAATGTTCCTGTTTGAGTGATGGTAGTGCCTTTTTTTGAGAAGGTTGTTTTGACACCCAAGGACTCAAAAATCTGTTTGACATTACTATCGCCTTGTAAACTATCTTTGTGTAAGCCTTGTAAAATAAATTCCGAATCAGGTATTAACGCTGCAATTTCGTACCAATAACTCGCTGCGCTCCAATCCGACTCTGCCGTTACCGCTTTGGCTTGATAATTAGCTTCTGGAATGGTGATTACATTATCTTTCCAAACGGCGCTAGCTCCAAATTCTTTCATCAAAGCCAAGGTCATTTGAATATATGGCCTTGAGATTACATCACCCGTTAGGGTGAGTGTTAGGCCACCCTCCAGCGTTGGGCCTATCATCAATAAAGCAGAGATATACTGACTGCTAATATTACCGGGCAACTCTAAGTTAATTCCTTTTAATGCGCTGCCATAAATGCGTAATGGCGGATAGCCTTCGTTTTCGATGTATTCGATTTTGGCGCCCAGTTTATTGAGTGCATCCACCAAAATTTTAATTGGGCGTTGTTTCATGCGTTCCGAACCAGTGATGGTCCACTCACCCACTATTTTTGATAAAAAAGCCGTTAAGAAACGCATCGACGTGCCAGCTGCTCCCACATCAAAATGATTAGTGTCCGACTTTAGTACTTGTAACATGACGTTGGTGTCGTCGCTGTCTGATAAGTTTTTAATTTCAAAAGGACTGTAACTTAATGCGTTTAACATTAAGTAGCGGTTGCTAATGCTTTTTGAAGCTGGCAATTTAATAGTGCCTGTTTTTTGTATTGATGGGGTACTTAATTGATAATGCATAGTAGCTATTTCCTATATTTAACAATGGATGGTTTATAGTTTTAAATAAAACTGTAAGGCATCAAATATTTCTTCTTTGGTGGCATGTGAGTTAATCTTAATATCACCAATCTCTTCTAATAGGGTAAAGTTAATTTGGTTAGAGTCATTTTTCTTATCGTGTGTCATCAAGCGGTATAACTCTTCAAAGTCGTTTGGTGTGAACTCAAAACGACCAAATATTGTCTCTAATTTATGAGATATATCTAGTACATCAGGCATTGAAAACCCAAGTTTTAAGTGTGAGAGGTACAGTTCACAAATCATCCCATAAGCCACTGCATGACCATGTAACATGGGGCGTTTTTGATACATCGCTAAACTTTCAAATGCATGACCAAAAGTATGGCCAAAATTTAGGGCTTTACGGATGTGTTGTTCCGTTGGATCACTTTGTACAAAATGGTCTTTTATCTGTATCGATTCAGAAACGAGGTCTTTTAACTCATCTAAATTGGGATTCGAAATATCAAATTTCTGAAGTTTATCCCAGATGTCAGCAGAATAAATAAAGGCATGTTTAATCATCTCAGCATATCCCGAAACCATGTTTTCTTGGTTGATGCTTTCTAAAAATACAGGGCTAATTAATACTGCTGTAGCTTGATTAAATACGCCTATTTCATTTTTATAGCCGCCAAAATTAATGCCTGTCTTGCCACCAATGCTAGCATCTACCTGCGAAAGGAGTGTTGTGGGGATATTAATGAATTTGATACCGCGTTTAAACGTAGATGCTGCAAAACCACCTAAATCACAAGGCATACCACCTCCAAGATTTAATAATAACGATTTGCGATCAGCACCTTGGCTACTTAACATCTGCCACACCTGTTGAATGGCTTCCAAGCCTTTGTTATCATCACCTTGCTTTATAATTACAGTGTGTTCTTGCGGGATGTTTATAATCTCTTTTATTTTAGGATAACACTGTGCATAGGACCCCTCATCACACAAAAGGAATATTTTGTCCGTTGGAAACTGATTGATTAACTGTGTTATATCCTTTGCAAGATCTTCTGCTATAAAGACGTTAGACTCTGACGATAATAGTGGAAACATTACAATATTTTAAAAATGAACTGCAAAAATAGTTAATTTTGCCAATACAATGCTCTTTTTGTATTGGCATGATGAAAAACGCTTATTTTATATCAAATTTTATTCTATCATTGCACATTAACATTGGATTTTTTAAGAGGCTTCTTTTGAGTTAACAATCTGTTATTGTTTTGGTTTTTATATTAATGAATACCTATTATGAGTGTATCTAAAGAAAATGTGAGTATTGCTAATCAGTCCAGAGCTAAGGTTATGGGCGTTGTATTAACATTGGCATGTCTGGTGTCGATGGTTCTTCTGGCTGTTTATCATATGTATTTTGATCGGCATTCTACCACTCTTGCGCTCAGCTTGTGGGGGGTGATGTTGGGTTTGATTGTATTGTTTTATGCTGGCGGCTTTTATTTTGTAGACGTGAAAGTGGATAATGTGAGTGTTGATATTAAGTATTATTCTCTGTTCCCCATTGGACGAGAGTATAAGCGTATCCTTTTGCCACTTACTAAAATTAAACGCATTAAAGTTACCAATGGTATTGGTGCTTTAGGTGCCAAGTTAGTGGTGTATGCCAAAGCCAATGGGTTCGAAACCAAATACCCTTCCGTAGCATTGTCTGCCTGTAGTCTTTCTCAAATAAAGGCTATAAAGTCGGCCATCAATCAAGGTGTATCTAAGGAGTAGTTTTTAAACAAGTTAAGGATGCATATTTTATTTTTCACGACCAAATTCAAGGGGTGTTTGATTAGTTTATTGATGTTTTTTCTTTTCATACAAGAGGCATCATCTCAGTATGTTAAAAATCATGTTTACGTAAGTTCGAAAATTTCGTTTGCCGATTATAGTGATGTGAATGATTGGTCGGGATATAGTATCGCCAAAATACCACCTTTTTCCATTAGTGTTGAAAAAGGCTTGAACTCCACCTTTAGTGTAGGCGGTTTGGTGGGGTATAGTAGCGATCGATTTGTGAACGACACCCTGGCTGCCAATGTTCATAAGGCAGTATCCTTTGGTTTGGGTGTTGTAGGGTCGTTGCATTATGCCTCATGGATAGAATACATCACCGAGCGGCGCATCTGCCTAAACGACTGGGATTTATACATTTCGGTCGTTATGCTTTTAGAGTGGAAATCAACATCCGACGACCATGTTTGGAATAAAGATACCCGGGTTTATCAGAATTTCTACACCAACGATTTCAAAACAAGTCTTAAACCAGTTGTGGGAGTCCGTTATTTTGTAACACCCAACTTTTGTATGTTGTTAGAAGTAGGTCATGGTAATTTGGGTTTTGTGACCACTGGTCTTACTTGGCGTTTTATGTAAGTGTTTCTACCCCACAAGTGCCCTGTTTACTTGTTATTTACTTCTGCTTTTTTGATTTAATAAACAAATCATGTTTTTAAGATTGAACGTAACGTTCTCTAACGTTATAAGCCATTAAAAATCACCTCACTTTTGTAAGAATCTTTAATAGATCTTTTGCGATTCTGCCTTGTCATACTTTTGCCTTAAATTCAGATTAAACTCG
>QKIO01000369.1 GCA_003251015.1 Bacteroidales bacterium | reverse complement strand
ATAGAATACGGTGATATGCAACTCATTAGTGAAGCGTATCATCTATTAAAAGATGTGGGTGGATTGAGTCATGACGAAATGTCGAAGGTGTTTGACGAATGGAATAAAGGAGATCTTGATAGTTACCTGACAGAGATCACACGCGATATATTAGCTTACAAAGAGGATGGTCAGCCATTAGTAGAAAAAATTATGGATGCGGCTGGTCAAAAGGGAACTGGCAAATGGACGGGTATTACCGCACTTGATTTAGGTGTGCCATTAACCCTAATTGGCGAAGCCGTTTTTGCACGTTGCCTATCATCTCAAAAGGAAGAACGTGTTATAGCTTCTACACAAATTAATGGCCCTACAATAGAGGTGGCTAAAGACAAAAAAGAATTCATTGATGCAGTTAAAGATGCACTATTTGCCTCTAAAATAGTGTCTTACGCACAAGGTTATGTGTTAATGCGTGAGGCAGCTAAAGAATATGGCTGGGAATTAAACTATGGTGGCATTGCTTTAATGTGGCGTGGTGGTTGCATAATCCGTTCGGTATTTTTAAGTAAGATAAAAGATGCGTTTGATAAAAACCCAGAACTAGCCAATTTATTACTTGATAGTTACTTCAACGACAAGTTGCAACAAGCATCAAAAGGTTGGAGACGAATAATAGTGGATGCTGTAACTAACGGGATACCAGTACCTGCATTTTCAACGGCTCTATCTTATTTTGATGGATACCGCACGGCTGTTTTACCCGCCAATCTCTTACAAGCTCAACGCGACTATTTTGGAGCTCATACCTATGAGCGGACGGATAAGCCTCGTGGTGAGTTTTTTCACACTAATTGGACTGGACGAGGTGGTAATACCGCTTCTACAACCTATGAAGTATAAAAACTATAGAGTCTAAACTCTATAAAAACACCAAAAACCTTATGTGCACATCACCACTAATTAATCAATTAGTGTAAACCGATGGATACATAGGGTTTTTTGCTATTATTACCCCATATGCAATAAGACACTATGCTTTTAGAGATAAGTGCGTCAAACGGGCATTAAATCAAACTCTTTTAAAAGAGAATATTACGTAACTAATCAAAATTAACACAAACTACAGTCGATATTTTGATTAAATAAGTAGTTATGAAGCGTTAAAAAGTTAGAAATATTAATGACGATGATAATTAGTTAGCCATAATACTTATCTCCATCGTATATTTTTTGTACTTTTGCGCCCAAATTGTTGTTTACTCAACGATTACAAAAAAGCATATTTTATTAGTACCTAATAGTTTAAATGAAGGTGGTAAAGGTATTGGACAAAAACTTTGAGCTGTTTATTGACGAGAGTAAAATATTGTCAGCCATTAAGTTAATGGCTGCAACGATGAACCTTGAGTTGAAAGATAAAAATCCATTACTACTATGTGTTTTGAATGGTTCGTTTATGTTTGCTTCAGACCTAATGAAACAGTTAACAATGGATTGTGAAATTAGCTTTGTGAAGCTAGCATCATACGAAGGAACTGAATCTAGCGGACAAGTAAAAAAACTAATAGGTTTAAACGAACAAATAAAGGGTAGAACCGTCATTATTATCGAAGACATAATAGATACTGGCATTACCATTGAAACATTAGTGCAACAAGTAAAGGCTTTTGAACCAGCAGAAATACGAATAGCTACTTTATTATTTAAGCCTGATGTCTACAAAAAAGATATTACCCTAAACTATGTAGGATTAGAGATTTCTAACGTGTTTATAGTTGGGTATGGTCTTGATTATAATGGTTATGGACGTAACCTAAAAGACCTTTACACCGTAATTAACTAACAATATAAATATTTATCTTTAACGCATACGAATATGTTAAACGTTATAATCTTTGGCCCTCCTGGATCAGGCAAGGGAACACAAGGTATAAAAATCGCAGAAAAATATGGCTTAGCCCACGTTTCAACGGGCGATTTATTAAGAAAAGAAATTGAAACTAACACTCACTTTGGAACCATTGTAAAAGGTTTTATTGATAGAGGTGAGTTAGTTCCTGACGCTACAATCATAGGTATTTTAGATAGTTTCTTAGACAAATTACCCGTTGGGAAAGGCATCATTTTTGATGGATTTCCAAGAACTGTAGATCAAGCAAAATCTTTATCTGAAATGATGAGTACACACAAAACAGAGATTTCTATTTTAGTGGACTTAAATGTTGATAAACAAGAACTTGTTGACAGAATTTGTAAACGTGGTGAAACATCTGGTCGTACAGATGACAAACCTGAAACTGTAACAAAACGTTTGGAAGTATATGAGAACCAAACTAAGCCTGCAGTAGAATACTACAAGCAACGTAATCTATATACAGCAATTAATGGCAATGGTACAGTAGACGACATTTTTGCACGTCTTTGTGAGGCTATTGACACTGTAAAATAATACGCAAATAACATACTAATAAGACCACGATAATAGACTTATCGTGGTTTATTATAAAATAAATATCATCATGGCAGGTTCGAATTTTGTTGATTACGTAAAAATATTTTGTCGCTCAGGAAATGGAGGGGCTGGATCAGCACACCTTCGACGCGAAAAAAGTGAGGAAAAAGGAGGACCCGATGGAGGTGATGGCGGTAGAGGCGGCCATGTTATCTTAAAAGGCAATCGTAACTACTGGACACTCATTCACTTAAAACATCGCAGACACGTATTTGCTGATCACGGTGGCAATGGCGGAAAACAAGGTTCGTTTGGTGCTGATGGTGGTGATAAAATTATTGAAGTTCCACTTGGAACATTGGCAAAAGACGCCGAAACAGGCGAGTTTCTGTTTGAAATAACCGAACATGGCCAAGAAAAAATTATAACTAAAGGTGGGCGTGGTGGCCTTGGCAACACTCACTTTAAAACCTCAACTCATCAAACACCCCGTTTTGCCCAACCAGGTGAGGAGGGGATTGAGATGGCTGCTGTACTTGAGTTGAAAGTCTTAGCAGATGTAGGTCTGGTAGGTTTTCCTAATGCCGGTAAATCGACATTACTATCTGTCTTATCGGCAGCAAAACCAGAAATTGCAGATTATCCATTTACAACACTTATTCCTAACTTGGGAATAGTTAGTTACCGCGACAAATATTCGTTTGCCATGGCAGACATTCCTGGTATTATTGAGGGAGCAAGCGAAGGTAAAGGATTAGGATTAAGATTCTTACGTCATATAGAACGTAATTCTATTTTACTATTTATGGTACCTTCTGATGCTGATGATATCGAAAAAGAATACCAGATATTATTAAATGAGCTGAAAAAATTTAACCCAGAACTACTGGATAAAGGCCGTTTATTAGCGATTACAAAAACTGATTTGTTGGATGATGAATTAATTGCTGAAATGAAAGTTACTCTTCCAGATATTCCACATGTTTTTATATCGTCAATAGCACAAATAGGACTTATAGAGCTTAAAGACATGATATGGAAAGAGTTAATGAACGCCAACAAAGAATAAATCTAAAAAAGATATATCTAACAAAATGGGATAATTGTGTAAAACAATTATCCCATTTAACTAAAATATCAACTATTGTAGCCTGGCTAAGACTGGGCTTTTTTGTGGCAGCCATTGGCCTACCCATAATATTAACACCACTCTGGTCAGCAAGCTTCTTTATCTACTCTGCTACATTTATCACTTGCTTTACAGCACTTGTAATTTACTCTAACAGAATAGCTTACGCTAAGAAATACACCTCCACAAAAAAAGAACTATTTGAAAAAGAGTTACGAATTTTAGAAGGAGACTGGCAAAATGAGTATGAAGGCACTGTATATATAAACCCAGACCATGACTTTTCGTACGACTTGGATCTATTTGGGCAAGGCTCTTTATTTCAGTATATTAACAGAACTTCGTTAATCGGAGGGGAACAAAGACTAAGTAAACAAATAACCAGTCAAGCGACTACCAAAGACGATATCTACAAAAATCAAGAAGCCATACGAGAACTATCTGAATTAGAAAGCTTTAGAGAAGAATTCTACACCTTAGGTTATCTTGCAGAGGAAAACAAAAATAGAAAACAACCATTAGACAATCTATTTGAAGTCTCGGTTACTACGCTAACAACTAGGGTAATAAGCTTTTTAATTCCAGTGTTAACAATAATTGCCTTTTCTTTCTATTTATTAGGTATACTAGAGAGCAATGTCCTATTTCAAACATTCTTACTAGGTTTACTTATTTCAGCCTTCTATTACAAACGAATAAATACAGTACATGCCAAACTAAGTAAGTTAGGTGATTTACTCAATAGGTATTCATTACTCATAAATCTCATTGAAAATCAAAACTTTCAATCCTCAAAACTTAAAGATTTAAAAGGCCAATTACACACAAACTCAAAACCAGCATCACATATATTAAAATCCTTATCCTTTATAAGTTCACAACTAGATATTCGCCTAAATATACTTATGGGTGCTGTGCTTAATGGATTGTTTATGTGGGATTTAATCGTCTGTCATTTATTACATCAATGGAATTCTAAGTATGGTCATAAACTACCTATATGGTTTGCTACCCTATATGAACTAGATGCACTAATAAGCTTAGCCACATTTAAATACAATCATCCAAATTATGTTTTTCCAGAAATAGTGCAAGAAAATATAATAAAAAGTAAAGCAATAGCTCACCCTCTAATTGAGGAAGAAATACGTATAACAAACGATTTTGCTATTAATGGTGAAAATAAAATATGTGTTATAACGGGTGCTAACATGGCAGGGAAAAGTACTTTCTTACGAACTATAGGAGTAAATCTAATTTTGGCAAATTCGGGAACCGTTGTTTGTGCAGATGAGTTTTTCTTCAGACCAATGGAATTTATCACACTTATGCGAACAGTGGATAATTTAATGAAACACGAATCGTACTTTTTCTCTGAACTAAAACGTTTGCAATACATAACAGAACGTTTGAAAAATAATGGCGAATTATTTTTTATTTTGGACGAGATATTAAAAGGCACAAATTCGCATGATAAAACATTTGGATCGAAAGAACTAATTAAACAGCTTCTTAAACATAATGGAAGCGGAATCATCGCCACACACGATTTAGAACTTGGCCAACTTAAAGAAGAATTACCTCAGCAGATTTTCGCAGCTTGCTTCGAGGTGGATTTTAACGACGACAAGCTATCATTTGACTACAAACTACGCTCAGGCATCACCCAAAGTCACAACGCCACTTATTTGATGCAAAAAATGGGATTAATACCGTCCAAACAATTTAGTTAGTATCTAAATTTTTGACAAGCACAAATATCTCAAAAGTTAAACCACAAAATAGATAACCAGCAAAATACACCACAAATTAGTGAATGCTATTTTTAACATTTATCGTAACTGCACATTCTACAAAAAAAGAATACCTCTACAAAGCACTGTGGTGACGCAATCCAATAAAAAAAGCGAAAAAAATAAGTCTTTGGAGAATTCCCATTGTTGATAAAGAAATTGGAAAACGACTTTCCTTTTTTATATATTTGAGCGTTTTTTAAAGCAAAAGACAAATCATTCACCCAAATATTCCGCTAAATATGGAGAGTAGTCCAAATAATCAGAACTATTCTGAAGACTCAATCAGAACCCTCGACTGGCAAGAACATATTCGCAAACGTCCGGGTATGTACATTGGTAAATTAGGTGATGGCACCTATGCCGACGATGGAATTTATGTGTTACTAAAGGAAGTAATGGATAACTCCATTGATGAGTACATGATGGGTAATGGTAAAAAAATTGATGTTAAATTAGTGGATGGTCGTGTGAGTATACGCGATTATGGCAGAGGTATTCCCTTAGGAAAGGTTATAGATGTAGCCTCTAAAATGAATACAGGTGCTAAGTACGATTCTAAAGCATTTAAAAAATCAGTAGGTTTGAATGGCGTTGGTATTAAAGCTGTTAACGCCTTAAGCATCGACTTTAAAGTCAAAGCATTTCGTGATGGAGAATGCAAACAAGTGGATTTTAGTTGTGGTAACTTAACAACTGATTATCCGCAAGAAACAACAAAAGAAGCTAATGGAACGTACATAGAGTTTTTACCAGATGCCGAAATATTTGGTAAATTTACGTTTCAAGACGAGTACATCGAAACCCTGCTACGTAACTACAGTTATTTGAATACTGGCTTGACCATTAACTATAATGGTACGGCATTTCAGAGCAAAAATGGGTTGCTAGACTTGTTAACTGAAAACATGACATCTCCTCAATTATACCCTATCATTCACCTTTTTGGGGAGGATGTAGAGATAGCCTTAACACATGGTAATCAATATGGTGAGGAGTATTATACGTTTGTAAATGGACAACATACCACTCAAGGAGGAACGCACCTTCTCGCATTTAGAGAAGCAATTGTAAAAACAGTACGTGACTATTACAGCAAAAATTTTGATGTATTAGACATTAGATCTGGTCTTATAGCCGCTGTAAGTATTAAAGTAGAAGAACCCGTGTTTGAGTCTCAAACAAAAACAAAACTAGGTTCTAAAGACATGGGACCCAATGGGCCGTCCGTACGTAATTTTTTGTTTGACTTTATCACTCAAAAACTAGACAATTACTTACATAAAAATGCGGAAGCATCAGACGCAATGTTGCGTAAGATAATAGATTCTGAAAAGGAACGTAAAGCCATTTCGGGTATTCAAAAGCTAGCTCGCGAACGCGCCAAAAAAGTAAGTTTACACAACAAAAAACTACGTGATTGCCGCATTCATTATACCTCAAAAGACGAACTTAAACTAGACAGTTCGATATTTATTACTGAGGGAGATTCGGCGAGTGGTTCTATTACCAAAGCACGTAACGTTAATTCTCAGGCTGTTTTTAGTCTAAAAGGTAAACCGCTAAACACCTTTGGTTTAACTCGTAAGATAGTTTACGAAAACGAAGAATTTAACCTTCTTCAAGCGGCATTAGATATTGAAGAAAGCTTGGAAACATTGCGTTACAACCACGTAATTATAGCAACCGATGCCGATGTGGATGGAATGCACATACGATTGTTGTTAATCACATTTTTTCTACAATTCTTTCCAGAGTTGGTGAAAAATGGTCACTTATACATTCTTCAAACACCCCTTTTTAGAGTGCGTAACAAGAGTAAAACCATTTATTGTTACTCTGAAGAAGAACGTCAAAAAGCCGTAAAAGAATTAGGTGTAAACCCAGAAATAACGCGATTTAAGGGACTTGGAGAAATATCACCGGACGAGTTTAAGTACTTCATTAATAAGGATATGAGGTTAGAGCCTGTACGAATGAAACGTGATTATTCGATAAAAGATTTGCTCGATTTTTACATGGGCAAAAATACGCCAGAGCGCCAGAATTTTATTATCGACAACCTAATGATTGAAGAAGACCTAATTAACTAAGGTTCATAAATCGAAGTAAAAAATGAGTTTCGACGAAGATAACTACAACGAGGATGCTGAGGATTTACTTCCAGTAAATGCTTCCGAAAATATATCAGAAGGTAACAAAGTTTGGGATTTAGAAGATACACGTATCACCCATTTGCCGGGTATGTACCGCCAATGGTTTCTTGATTATGCCTCTTACGTTATTTTGGAACGTGCGGTTCCACATATCAACGATGGACTAAAACCTGTACACCGCCGCATCTTACATTCCATGAGACGAATGGATGATGGACGGTACAATAAGGTGGCCAATATCATAGGTTTTACCATGCAATATCACCCGCATGGCGATGCTTCTATTGGGGATGCATTGGTGCAATTGGGACAAAAAAACTTACTTATTGACTGCCAAGGAAACTGGGGTAACGTGTACACAGGCGATAGGGCAGCAGCCCCTCGTTACATAGAGGCGCGCCTAACAAAATTTGCCCAAGAGGTGGTTTTTAATCCTAAAACTACAACATGGAAGTTATCATATGATGGAAGAAACCAAGAACCTGTCACGTTACCAGTTAAATTTCCCCTACTTTTAACCCAAGGCGTAGAAGGTATTGCAGTAGGCTTAGCCTCCAAACTACTACCTCATAACTTTAATGAGTTAATTGATGCATCCATTGCCATCTTAAAAGAGGAGGAGTTTGATATTTTGCCAGACTTCCCTACTGGTGGGTTACTTGATGTAACACGCTACTACGATGGGGTGAGAGGTGGAGCAGTAAAAGTGCGTGCTAAAATTAGCAAGGTAGACAGTAAAACACTGGTAATAACCGAAATACCTTTCGGAAAAACGACCACCACACTCATCGAATCTATTATCAAAGCCAACGAAAAAGGCAAGATAAAAATCAAAAAGATTGATGATAACACGGCGGAATTTGTAGAAATAATGATCTACCTATTTCCTGGTGTATCGCCTGATAAAACCATTGATGCACTTTACGCATTTACAGATTGTGAAGTGTCTATATCACCAAATGCGTGTGTAATTAAAGATAATAAACCAATTTTTATAGGCGTATCTGAAATACTCCGTGAAAACACCAATTACACCGTGCATTTGCTCACCCGTGAACTTGAAATTAGAATGGGTGAGTTAGAGGAAATGTGGCACATGAGTTCGTTAGAACGATTATTTATAGAGCATAAAATATATCAACGTATAGAAGATTGTGAAACATGGGAAGCTGTTATCGACACCATCGATGTAGGACTAACTCCTTTTAAACCAATACTTAGGCGAGAAGTAACACGCGAGGATATAACAAAACTGACCGAGATAAAAATAAAACGTATCTCTCGTTTTGATGCGAAAAAGGCGGACGAACATATTTTGGGTATCGAAGACGAAATGAAAAAGATAGCCCACAATTTGGCCAACATAATCACCTTTGCCATAGATTACTTTAAACGTATCAAAAAAACATACGGAAAGGATTATCCTCGCATGACAGAAATACGCTGTTTTGAGAATATCGAAGCTAGTAAAGTGGTGGTTAAAAATGAAAAACTTTACATCGATAGAGAACAGGGTTTTGCAGGTACAGGACTTAAAAAAGACGAGTACATTTGTGATTGTTCTGATATTGATGATATCATTATCTTTTATAAAGATGGTAAATATCTCATCAAAAAAGTAGCTGAAAAAGCCTTTGTTGGGAAGGACGTTATATACATTAACGTCTTTAAAAAGAACGACAAACGCACGATTTATAATGTTATTTATCGCGATGGTAAAGTTGGAAATGCCTACATGAAACGTTTTGCCGTAACGGGCGTCACACGCGACAAAGACTACGATGTTACGCAAGGTAACGCTGGCTCTACAGTGATGTACTTTAGTGCTAACCCCAATGGTGAATCGGAAGTACTAAAGATATTACTTAAACCAAAAGCACGTATTCGAAACCAAGTATTTGATATTGACATGGGCGATTTGGCCATTAAAGGACGAAGTGCCATGGGTAATATTCTATCTAAATACGAAGTGTACAAAGTGGTGCTTAAGAAAAAAGGTGAATCAACTTTAGGAGGTCGAAAAATCTATTTTGAAGAAGAAACATTACGTATCAATGCTGACAATAGAGGTCGTTATTTAGGTGAATTCCAAGGTGGTGATCAAATTTTAGTTATCAATAAAAAAGGTGAATACTATCACACTGGTTTTGATTTAAGCAACCATTACGAAGATAATATTCTTGTAATAGAGAAATTTGACAATAATACCGTTTGGTCGGCCATCTATTATGATGCAGAACAAGGGTTTCATTACATTAAACGCTTTCAAATTGAGCCATCTACCAAACCTCAAGGTTTCATAGGTGACCATCCAAAATCTACATTGGTTAAGATAACAAAGATTGATTATCCCCGTTACGAAGTGAAATTTGGGGGAGATGATAAGTTAAAAGAGACATTGACCATTGATGTAAGTGACTTTATTGGTGTAAAAAGTGCTAAAGCAAAAGGAAAACGTTTAACAACCTATCAAATAGCTAAAATAAGTGAGTTAGAACCTACACAATTTCCTGAACCTACCAATCAGCCTCTTATAGAAAACGAGGAAGAAGAAGAGAATGAGGAAGATGAAAGTGATAATCAAATGAAATTAGGCTTTTAAGAAGATAAAAATGAGCATTAAACGAGTATTTCTGGTAGGTTTTATGGGCAGTGGCAAATCAACACTTGGGCGACTAATAGCAAAAGATACAAGTTGGTCGTTTATTGATTTGGATGACTATTTTGAAAATAAACACCAAACAACCATTGCCAATTATTTTGAATTATTGGGCGAAGAAGCCTTTAGAAAAGCTGAAAAAGAGACCCTCGCAGAGGTCTTAAACATGGAAAAAGTCATTGTAGCCACAGGTGGAGGAACACCATGTTTTTACAACAACATGGATGTAATGAATGAAAATGGTCTAACCCTATACCTGAAATTATCGCCCAAAGCATTGGTAGAACGGCTAAAATCAAGCAAAAACGTACGTCCGTTGGTGGCCAATAAAAGTGGTGATGAATTATTAGCATTTATTGAAGATAAAATAACAGAACGCACGCCACATTACGAAAAATCACACGTAGTGGTAGATTCAGAAACCTTAGCCATGGATGCTTACACTATGGTTTTGGAACTAGCAGGGGTTAACTTTCAAGAATAAATTAGAAACAAAAAGCGGCCTATTGAGGCCGCTTTTTTTATTTGTTTTTCACCAATATAACCGACCCATACATATCAGGCACAGACACATAATTTTCGGGAATGGTAAGTATAAATTCATCCACAGCACGTTTGACGCCTTCCCACTTGTGGTTATAATCGCGAATGAGCAAGGCTCCACCCGAAACTAAACGGGGATAAAAAAACGCCAATGCCGCACTGGTAGTATCAAAGGTATTACCATCGATATGCACAAAGGCAAACGACTCATCATTGACGCGTTGTATTGTTTGCGCCAAATCACCTTCACAAACCACAACATTAGTATTACCGCCTATAACCTTAATGGCTGCTTCGGCCGTCAAACCCTTTGTATTGATGGTGTCAGATATCATGTTACCATCACAATCTTCACGTTCTACAAGTTGTGGGCGACCACTAAAAGTATCAAACAAATAAAACGTTCGCTGGGGCGATAGATGATGTATTAAACGTGCAGTAGACCCTGAATCAACACCCACTTCGGCCATTGAACCTTGGATGCTTTTATTCTCTAATCCATTAATAGTAAACCAGATGGAATAGAATAAATTTTTATCTTTAAAAGTACGTTCAATTTTTTGTAAAACTTTAGGTAACTTTTTTGTTTTTCGAGCTTCTAACCAAAACCAGGGTTTGAAAAGTTTGAAAGTGTAAAAACTCCAAAAATAACTGACTCCAATAACCAACACAACGTTAAGTATCAGTAGATTTAAGATGGGTATTAATTTCATAAGATAGGTGTTAAAAGTAAGGTAAAATTTAGAAAAAGTTATATCGCATTCTTGTGATGATTAATCAAAGCCGTTAATGAATAATTGGAATATTTATCTTCTGCATGTTGTAACCTATTCAATTCATTATAAGCCTGTATTTCAATCCATAACATTGGATTATGACTAAATAATTTACCAAGAATTAATGCCAAATCGTAATTAATAGGACGTTCTCCACTTATCAATTTACTAAGATTAGATGGTTTTAAACCAATGTATTCAGCAAATTGTTTTTGTTGAACATTTAAGGTTTTAAGTATCAATTTCAAAAAATACCCCACCGTTTTCTCTGCAGGTTGACTTGAATTTAAATAATCTTCCATCTGATACTTCAGAGAAAGTAATTCTACTTTCCTTTTCTGATCGGCAGTGCGAGATTTTGATTTAGTTAATATGATAGACTGGAACTCATCAAATCCTTTCGTTCCTACATCCATAGATTGGGTTAAAGTTCCATCCTGAGGTTCTCCTATTTGCGTTTTCATAACTAATCAGATTTACGGTTTAAATACTTTTCTATTAAAACTAATCCCTGCTCATCTTCTATAAACATACGTTGACCCAAAACTAATTCAGCACCATATTTATCCATGTACCATCTAATTAAATGAGTCTTAGACACAAATGTCAAAAAACCTTTGTAATCCCCATCAATATTAAAACTTTCTCTACATGAAAAGGCTATCAAACAAGCAGCAACGAAATCATATCGCTTTTGATTTTGACTAAAATGATGAGGAGCCAATTCAATGGCTTCCATAATGAGCATATTGTCTTCCACCTTTAAACATAACGCACCCTCTAAAATACTTGGAGAATTAACTGTTCTTAAACCAAATATTCTTCCCTTTTTTGATAATTGCCGCCAATT
>QKIO01000365.1 GCA_003251015.1 Bacteroidales bacterium | reverse complement strand
TGCACGCTTTTTATCAATTCAAGATTCTTGCGAAGTAAGGTTTCGTCTAAGATGTAGCAGGGAGCTGTAATTTTGCTAAAGTCGATTGGCATATTTGTTTATTTTTTTCCAAAGAAACAAAAAATAAGTTTTTTGAGAGCTGTTTAGCTGAAATATGTTAAAAGCAGGATTTTTATTCTACGGTTTTAAAGTTCTACCTTGTATTTACTTTTGGACTGCTTTGGGGTATTCACGTACTTAAAAATATTCTAATGCTCTTTGCTGGAATAAGCCTATTTGAAGTTGTTTTTAATTTACGATAATTGCAGCAAAATACTGTTATTATTTAACTAAAAAGTTTTTTTGATGACTTATGTCTAGTAGTGTTGTTTATTCTTAGTTGTAATTAAACACAAAAAAAAGGAAGACTCGTTCTGAATCTTCCTTTTTTCTATAACTAAAATATGTTATTTCACAATGCCTGCAAAACCCATAAATGCCATGGCCAATAGGCCGGCTACAATTAAAGCGATAGGTGTTCCACGCATGCCCTTTGGGATGTCTAATAAGTCTAGTTGCTCTCTGATGCCAGCAAAGGTAACTACCGCTAGGCCAAACCCTATAGCCGTAGAGGCTGCAAAAACAACCGCTTCCACAAGATTAAAGTCTTTTTGAATGGTCATAATAGCAACTCCTAAAATAGTACAGTTGGTTGTTATTAAAGGAAGAAATACTCCCAATGCCTGATAGAGAGGAGGACTTACTTTTTTTAGGATGATTTCAACCATCTGCACTAAGGCCGCAATCACTAATATAAACGATATGGTTTGTAGGTAGCCCAATTCAAATGGGGCGAGCAATAATTTTTGTACTAAGTAGGTGAAGATGGTAGCTACAACCATCACAAAGGTTACAGCGCCTGCCATACCCATGCCTGTAGATATTTTTTTCGAAACACCTAAAAACGGACAAATACCTAGAAATTGGCTTAATACAATGTTGTTTACAAAGATTGCAGAAATGATAATTAAAATATATTCCATAATAAATCTTCTTTAGGCTGTTTTTTTTGTTTTGTTGATAATTGCTATAAGGTAACCTAAGGCAATAAAGGCTCCTGGAGCTAATACAAAGATGATCATGCCGTAATCTTCGGGGAAGATGCTTAGGCCAAAAGCTTTGCCACTACCCAAAAACTCACGAATAGTACCTAAGATGGTTAGTGCCATGGCAAAACCAAGCCCCATGCCTAAACCATCAATGGCCGAAGAACCAACATTGTTTTTAGAGGCAAAGGATTCTGCTCTTCCTAATACGATGCAGTTAACTACAATCAGTGGAATAAACAATCCCAGTGAGTCGTACAACGAAGGAACGTAAGCCTGCATAGTTAGTTCCACCACAGTTACAAACGATGCTATAATAACTACAAACGCTGGAATGCGCACTTTATCGGGTATAAAATCTTTAACTAATGCTACTGCGATATTAGACATAACTAACACAAATGTAGTAGCCAAGCCCATTCCCAAGCCATTGATAGCTGATGAGGTAACCCCTAAAGTAGGACACATTCCTAGAAGAAGGGTGAAAACGGCGTTTTCCTTAAAAAAGCCTTTCGAGAAATTATTCCACTGATTCATTACTTTTCTCCTTTTCTAAAGTTATTACTTGTTTTGTAGTCGTACTATCTGATACAGCTTTGTTTGCTTGATAGGTTGTCCATGCTAGATGTACCGCATCTAAAAAAGCCCTAGAGCTAATAGTTGCCGCAGTAATGGCATCTACTTCACCACCATCTTTAGCAACGGTTAGGTTATTTTTATCCAAGCTTTTGTTTAATATGCTTTGGTTTTTCTTATCGGTCTTAAACCACTCATCCATTTTAGTTCCTAAACCTGGTGTTTCTTTATGTTCTAAGACCATGTAGTTTATAATAGTACCGTCAGGCGTAAAGCCAACCATTAATTTCACTTCGCCCCCAAATCCTTTTTTAGAAATGGTTTCGATGGCCAAGCCCACTAGTTGACCATCTTTTTTGGCTGGAAACACTTTTATAGCTGTACCTTCTACCGACTTATACTCGGTAAATTCACCTGCTGGATTGTTGTCAAACTCAGGAACCACTTCTTTAATTGCATTTTGTTGTTTCTCTAGTTTTGCTTTTGCAATGGGTTCTTTGGTTAGTTTGTAAACAAAGCCTAACGCTGCGCCAGCAACGCCTGTTATCACCAGTAGGGTAATAACCATATTTTTTAATGATGATTCTTTTTGTGCCATACTACATTTTTTCCTTCGGGTGGATAGATTAAGCCTTTATTGGTTTGTTAACTTCACCAAAACGTTTGGGTCTGATGTATTTGTCGATAAGTGGCGTGAAGCCATTCATAATAAGTATCGCAAATGAGATCCCTTCGGGGAACGAGCCAAACACACGAATAAGGATGGTTATAACACCTACACCTACACCAAAAATAATCATCCCTTTGGGTGCCATTGGGGAGGTTACATAATCGGTGGCCATAAAAAAGGCACCTAACATCACACCTCCCGTTAATAGGTGAAATGCTGGCCCTGCATACGATTCCACATCATAAAGATGTAGTAAGCCAGTAAACACAATAATACTACCAACCACACTAACTGGGATGTGCCATGTAATTACTCTTTTATATAATAAGATAGCCACACCTAATAACAGTGCTGCTGCAGCTGATTCTCCTGCAGAACCTCCTTTAATACCCATAAATAATTCGGTTAATGAGGGCAGTCTATGCATTAGTTCTGCATGTGCAATACCACTACTAACGCCCTCTTTCATAATGGCTAATGGAGTTGCACCTGTAGTAGCGTCTATGATTTCGGGTGTTAACCCAAAGTAATGAAAGCGCGATAAAATAGGCGTAGGCCACATGGTCATCTGCACTGGGAACGAGATTAACAAAAATACACGACCTACCAGTGCTGGGTTAAATGGATTATTGCCTAACCCACCAAAGCTCATCTTTGCAATACCTATGGCCACTAAACTACCTATTATAATGATCCAAATAGGTAAGTAAGTGGGCAGGTTAAAGGCTAGGAGTAATCCTGTTAAAGCTGCAGATCCATCGCCAATGGTAGGTTCTGTTTTTAATATGTATTTTGAGATTAAGAACTCAAAAATAACACATGATAACACGGCCGTTAATGTTACAATGATGGCGCCTATCCCAAAATAAAAAAACGAAGCCGCCAAGGCTGGCAATAAGGCAATGATAACCCAGTACATGTTCTTTTTGACTGAGTCGCCACTATGTACGTGTGGTGATGGCGATATAGTTAACGTATTCATGTTTATTCAAATGTTTTAGGTCTTACTTATTTAGTTCTACTGCGCATTATTTGTCCTACTTTTCCTTTGCCTAAGCGGATGTAATCCAGCAAGGGACGACTCGATGGGCAGGTGAAATTACACGAGCCACATTCGATGCAATCCATTATTTTTTCTTCCTCGGCTCTGTCCCAAATGGTTTTGCTGGTGGCTAGCATTAGTAAGTAAGGTGATAACCCCATCGGACACACACTTACACACTTGGCACAACGAATGCAGTTTTGCATCGGTTTGCGATTAGCCAGTTCTTCAGGCATAATAAGTATACCAGAACTTCCTTTGGTGATAGGTACTTCGGCACTTTGGAGTGCTTTGCCCATCATGGGGCCTCCGCCTATTATTTTTGATGTATCCGTTGGCAAGCCGCCTGCAGCATCAATTAAAAAGGACATAGGTGTACCTATGCGTGCTAAAAAATTGGAAGGGTTCTTAACTGATTTGCCAGTTACGGTAACCACGCGTTCAAACAAGGGTTTGTTTTTTTGAACGGCTTCGTAAACGGCAAACGCAGTACCTACATTTTGCACCACAGCGCCCACTTCTATTGGTAATTTGCCCGATGGTATCTGACGGCCAATGCAAGCATCGATCAATTGTTTTTCGCCACCTTGAGGGTATTGTACTTTAAGGGCTTGCACTCTTATTTCGGGATGTTCTGCTAATAAGGCCGTCATTTTTTCGATGGCATCTAATTTGTTATTTTCAATGCCAATAACAGCCTTCTCAACCTTTAATGCCTTCATCAGAATACGAATGCCCACCACTATCTCCTCACTTTTTTCCATCATCAGTTGATGGTCTGAGGTGAGGTAGGGTTCGCATTCTACTCCGTTTATAACTAATATATCACATATCTTACCTGGAGGTAGTGATAGTTTAACATGTGAAGGAAATGCAGCGCCTCCTAACCCTACGATACCTGCTTCTTTTAGTTTTTCAACTATTTGATGGGGTACAGTGTTGATGTGTTGGATTAGTTCGGGACTTCTATCTATTGATTCATCCCACTCATCGCCTTCGGTCTTAATAATGATAGCGCGATGTTTGTAACCACTGGCATCTACCACATCATCTATCTTAAGTACTTTTCCTGAAACTGGTGAGTGAATGTTTGAGGATACAAAACCTGCTGATGCAGCAATGAGTTGGCCTACCTTTACTACATCACCTTTATTAACTAAGGCTTCGGCAGGCGCTCCAATATGTTGGGCTAATGGCACCGAAACTTGCTCGGGAATGGGAAGAATAACTATTTTCTTACCAGCCGATAGTTTGTTTTCTGCAGGGTGAATCCCTCCTAGTGAGAATGTTTTTAACACAGGTGTTCCTCCGTTTATAGTGTTGCGTAATGATTAACTTTATTTTTGATCGCCTTCTTTAGTTTCCTGGGTTAATGTCTCTTCCACTTTTATTTTCTTAGGTGGAAAGTTCATCTCAAGGATGGCGTTCGTTGGGCAAACGGGTGCGCATTTGCGACACATTTTGCATTTAACAGGGTCAATGGCGGCCAAGTTTTTGTCCACAATGATAGCTCCAAAAGAACACTCGTTCATGCATTTGCAACAGGCGATACAAGCGGTGGCGCAAGCTTTCTTAGCTGGTGCGCCTTTATCTTTGTTGGCGCAAGCCACATAAATGCGTCTGTTTTTTGGACCTTGTTTTCTTAGTTCTATAATGTTTTTAGGACACGCTTTTACACAAGCTCCACACGAGATGCATTTGTCCTCAATAATTACTGGTAAGCCTGTTTCTTTATCCATGTACATGGCGCCAAACTTACAGGCGTCCACACATTCGCCTAATCCAACACAGCCATACGAACAGCCTGTTTCTCCTCCAAACAAAGAGGATGCAATAGTACATGATGTTGCTCCGTCGTATTTGGTGATGCGAGGGCGGTTTTCGCAGGTGCCGTTGCATTTTAATACAGCTACTGTATTTGGAGCCGCGCTAGGTGTTTTACCTAAGATGGCAGCCGCTGCCTTCATGGTTTCAGCACCACCTACAGGACAGTTTAATTCAGAGATGTCGTCGGCTTTGACCATGGCCTCTGCAAAGGCTCTACATCCAGGAAATCCACATCCGCCACAATTGGCCGCTGGTAATTCCGCTTCTACTTGATCGATGCGAGGGTCTTCAAAAACTTTAAATTTTTGAGCTACAAAATAAAGTATCAATCCTGCTAAAACGCCTAAAAAAGCAAGTGATAGTATGGTTATTAAAACAATATTCATTGTTGATTTAATTTAATTGTTTTATAGTGAATGAAAATGTGTGTTGCAACTTATCTTTAAAGAAGTAAATAGCGGTGAAGTAGGGGATTAAAATAACTAATGATAAGATGCCTGATAAAGTTTCATTATCGGTAAGTTGAAAGCTGCTTATGAGTGTTATGAATATTAAAACAAGGGGTATGAGATAAGCTAGTATAACAGCCTTTGTGCCCATTGTTTTTCGTCCCATCAATATAACTTGTTGTCCCACTTTAAAATCGGTGCTCTCTTGATAAATATCAATCAACTTGTCTTGCATGTCGGCTGCAGTACATGCACTTTTTGCATGACAAGATGCACAGGCTGATTCGGAAACAATCATCACTGTAATGTGTTGGTTGTCAATTGAATTTATTACTCCGTTATGTTCAATGTAGTCTTGTGTCGACATTAATTTGTTACTTTCTTTGTAACAAATGTAACGAAGTAAACCAATCCTCAATGAGGGGGTGTTGTATTTTTATTTAGAATGAATAAGAATAGAAGTGATGGACTTACCCTAATTAACTAGGCTTTAGCATTTTTTAGCTAAATGATTGGTATTAAAACTTTTATAAAGAAAAAATTCTTTAATTGTTAATAAAGGTAATTTTGCTCAATATGGGTATGTTTGATTATTAATTGCTGATAAAAGGACGAGTATTGATTAACTAATCATGCTCCAATTTATTTTTTCTCTCGACAGTTTTAAGAGTTGTTTGCTAAGTAGGAAATTGTCTTGTTTCTCAAGCAAAGGGTCATCGGCTAAAATAGCTTCTGCTACTTGGCGCGCAAACTGTAGCGTTTGGCCATCCTTGGCTAAATTGGCTATTTTTAAGGCAAAAGGAAGTCCAGATTGTTGGGTGCCTTCTAAATCGCCAGGGCCACGCAGTTTTAAGTCGGCTTCTGATATTTCAAACCCATCGGTGGTTTGTGTCATGATGGTCATTCGTTTGCGTGTGTCTTCCGACAGTTTGTAACTAGTCATGAGGATACAAAAGCTCTGCTCGGCACCACGACCAACTCGTCCGCGTAACTGGTGTAGTTGCGACAATCCAAAACGTTCGGCACTCTCAATAACCATTACCGAGGCATTGGGTACATTTACCCCTACTTCAATAACAGTGGTAGAAACGAGGATGTGCGCTTGTCCCGAAGCAAAGATTTGCATGGCAGCATCTTTCTCTTTTGATTTCATTTTGCCATGCACCATCTCTACTTTATAATCAGCAAAAGCCTGTTGCATGTATTCATATCCTTCGGTGAGGTTTTTAAAATCCAGACTTTCAGATTCCTCAATAAGTGGATAAACCACATATATCTGACGTCCTTTTTGCAGCTCACCCAATATAAATCGGTTGAGGTTGTTACGTCGGTTATGAAAATAGTGAGCCGTTTCAATGGACTTTCTGCCAGGAGGGAGTTCGTCAATCACCGATACGTCTAGGTCGCCATAGATGGTGAGTGCCAAGGTGCGAGGGATGGGAGTGGCCGTCATCACCAGCACGTGGGGGGGGCGTTCGTTTTTTTTCCACAAACGGGCGCGTTGAGCTACACCAAATCGATGTTGCTCATCAATAACCACTAGTCCGAGGTTTTTAAATTGCACTCTATTCTCAAGCAAGGCGTGGGTACCAATTAAAATATGCAATTGACCCGAAAGAAGTAATTGGTCTAACTCATCTCGTTCCTTCTTTTTGGTTGAGCCCGTTAATAAACGTACGTTCACATCCAAGCCTTCCACCATTTTACTTAAGGTCTCGTAATGTTGGTTGGCCAGTATTTCTGTGGGTGCCATTAGGCAAGCCTGAAAGTTATTATCCAAGGCAATTAACATCACCATCAAAGCCACCAGTGTTTTGCCAGAGCCTACATCGCCTTGCAACAAACGGTTCATTTGTTTGTCCGAACCCATATCGGCGCGTATCTCTTTGATCACTCGTTTTTGGGCATTGGTAAGCTCAAAAGGTAGTTTCTCCTTGTAAAAGGTATTTAGGTAGTGACCTACTTTGGCAAAGGGATACCCTTTAATTTTGAAGCTGCGTAGGTTTTTTATCTTTAAAATGTTTAGTTGAATGTAGAAGAGCTCTTCAAACTTCAACCTAAAACGTGCCTTCTCTAGTAATTCGGTGCTTGTTGGAAAGTGTACTGTTTGTAAGGCTTCATGCAAATGCATCAGTTTGTAATGGGTGATGATGCGTGAAGGCAGTGTTTCTGGTATTTTGCCAGCGTAAGCAGCAAATATATTCTGTTGCATTTTCTGGATGGTCTTGGAGTTGATATACCCCTTTTTCATCCGTTCGCTGGTGTTGTAAAAGGCTTGCAGTGATGCGCTTATTTTCTCATCGGCATCCTTTGATTTTTCCATTTCTGGATGCACTATGTTTAAGTGTCCATTAAATAAGGATGGTTTTCCAAATACGATGTATTCGGCATTGGCATCTAAGCCTTCTTTGATGTATTGATGACCCTTGAACCATACTAATTCTATAACACCCGTACCATCACTAAATGTGGCTGATAGACGAGCTTGTCGGCCTTCGCCAATGGTTTTAAGAGCTGTAATTTTTCCTTTTACCTGTATATGACTTTGGGTTGCCTTTACCTCATTGATGGTGTAGAACTTGCTGCGGTCGATGTATTTGTATGGAAAATAATATAATAAATCTTCGTACGAAATAACCTTGAGCTCTTGTTTTAAGAGCTCGGCTTTTTTTGGCCCTACGCCTGCCAGATAGGCGATGTTGAGTGTAGATAGTTCAGACATACGCCTCCAAAATTAATCAACATTAGAGAGTTTGCAAGTGGTGTTGTGGCATAAAACGCATTTTAGTTAGTCTGCATTGGATTTAACATCATTAGAAATCACCTTTGTAGCTTGGTTCTTTGCAATTAAAATGAAGGGTGATTCTTTCGTATCTGTTATTGTTGTATTGGTTATAAGTTATTTTGATTTATACCTCTTGGTATATCTGGAGTCTATAAAAAAATAAACTAAAAGGATAGGTGTATGAAGTGTTTAAAAATCAGTTCAATCTTGGTTTTAACGGTTTTTGCCAGTGTATGCTCTAAAGATACTAATCCTGTTGAGGCTGTATGTTTATCACCTCGCATACCTAATTTATTACTTCACGTACCTCATTTATCGCACCACGCACTTCATTTATCACCTCGCATACCTAATTTATTACTTCACGTACCTCATTTATCGCACCATGTACCTCATTTATTGCACTAGGCACCTTGTTTATCATCTCGCATACCTAATTTATTGCACTACGCACCTCATTTATCATCTCACGCACTTAATTTATCGCACCACGCACCTCATTTATCACCTCGCATGCCTAATTTATTACTTCACGTACCTCATTTATCACACCACGCACCTCATTTATTGCACTAGGCACCTCCTTTATTTACGTGCAGAGCTTGTTTAGCTGCTTATGAAAGCTGTTTAACTAAATCGCTTGGTTGTTTAGTATTTATCGTCTCTTAATTTTAGATTGTTGAGCACTCAATATCTGGTTCGAAAGGCTAATTATTGTCTTCCAAAACCCATTTAGGTGCTTTTTATCATTGTCTGTTTTTCAAATCTTGCATTCCTATAATTGCCATAATTTCAACACATTCTTCGGAAATTCGATAATAGATAGTGTCAGAACCACAAGGACACCTTCTATATCCTTTTCTAATATAATCTACTGATTCAAATGAAAATGGTCTTTGGGCAATAATTTCAAAATAATAAAAAAATGAATCAAAATAGTTATCTGCCTGAACAACTCCAAACGTCTCAACTCCAAATTGATGTATTCGAATCAAGTCTTCTTTTGCCGTATTACTCAATTTGTATTCAGCCATTAAGCAAAGACTTTGATTGTTTCAATATTTCCTCTTTAGATTCCGTTGTAAATCCACTTCTTTCAGATTTTTCAAGTTTTGAACGAATCCAATCAATCTGAGCATGTTGCTTTCTAGCTTGTCGAATCAAATCATTTACAAGCTCACTTTTGCTTGAATATTCCTTACTGTCTACTTGAGTTTTTAACCACTCATCATTTGGTTTTGTGAAAGAGATACTTTGTCTTGACATAACTCTTGTGTGTTTTTGGTGTAAAAATACACCATACCTGAATCAATCACAAGTTTTTTCTGTATCGTTGGTAACATGCCTTGTTTCTTAGATGAATCAATACATTCTATTTCTTTGTTATTCATCCCTAAGCAGCTCAATCGTGCTTTTTATCTATCTTTACACGCATGGATATTTATCATCAAACATTACTAAAGTATTGGGGTTATTCACAGTTTCGTGAGTTGCAGCACGATATTATTACCTCGGTGGGCAGTGGTAACGATACTTTAGGGCTGATGCCTACTGGTGGTGGTAAGTCGCTTACCTTTCAAGTGCCTGCCATGGCACACGAGGGCCTTTGTTTGGTGGTTACGCCTCTCATTGCCTTGATGAAAGACCAAGTTAGCAACCTTAAAAGTCGCGGCATCAAAGCCTTATCTATTCACTCGGGCATGACTGGCGATGAAATATCAGTGGCTCTAAATAATTGTGTGTATGGTGGCGTTAAGTTTTTGTATTTGTCACCCGAACGACTGATAACAGATTTGTTTGTTAGTAAGTTACCTCATTTAAACATTAATTTATTAGCCATTGATGAGGCGCATTGTATTTCGCAATGGGGGTATGATTTTAGACCTTCTTATTTGAAGGTGGCCGAAGTGCGCGAGTTGATTCCGCATGTGCCAGTTTTGGCATTAACGGCTACTGCTACCCCTCAGGTGGTGGATGATATTCAAGAACGATTACTTTTTAAGACTAAAAATGTTTTTCAGAAGAGTTTTGGGCGCTCTAACTTGGCCTACGTGGTGAGACCCTGCGATGATAAAGAAAAACAACTTGTCAGTATCTTACAAAAAATACCGGGTTCTGCAGTGGTGTATGTGCGAAGTCGTAAACGCACCAAAGAAATTTCTGAGTTGATAAATGCCAATGGAATAAGTGCTACTTTTTTTCATGCTGGCTTGTCTCATGCCGCCAAAGATGCCCGCCAAAAGGCTTGGGCCGAAAACCAAACGCGCGTGATGGTGGCTACCAATGCCTTTGGTATGGGTATAGATAAACCCGATGTGAGAGTGGTGGTGCATATCAATGCGCCCGACACCTTAGAGGCTTATTTTCAGGAGGCGGGACGTGCTGGTAGAGATGGACAAAAGGCTTATGCGGTTTTGCTTTGGTACACCGCCGATGCCAATAGGTTGGTGAATAGTTTAGCAACTTCTTATCCCGAAAAAGAGGTGGTCAAACGAGTGTATGAAGCATTGGGTAACTTCTTTCAGGTAGCCATGGGGTTTGGCTTTGAGCAGGTGTTTGATTTTGATATGGCTAAGTTTTGCCATGCATATAAGTTTAATGTGATGGTGGCTTTTAATAGCCTGAAGCTGCTGCAGCGTGCTGGTTATTTAGAATTTACCGAAGATGCCGATTTGCCTTCAAAGGTTATGTTTTTGATGCATCAAAGTGAGTTAGACCGTTTTCAGAGTCAATATGCCCATTTAGATGAATTTATCAAGCTGATATTACGCTCTTACACGGGTTTATTTAGCGATTACGTAGTTGTTAACGAAGAGGTGTTGGCCAAACGAAGTGGCAAAACCAAACAAGAGGTGTATGAATTACTAACCCGTTTGGCTAAGTCTAAGGTTATTAAGTTTATTCCCCAAAAACGTACGCCTCTAATTCGATTTACTCAAGCTCGTGAGGACTTAAAACATGTGATTCTATCCAACGAGGTGTATCAATCACGCAAAGACGCCTGTGAAATGCGTTTACATGCAGTGGTCGCTTATGCAACCACCAACCATACTTGCCGAAGCAAACAATTGTTGACCTATTTTGGGCAAAAGCAATCCAGTGCCTGCGGGGTTTGTGATGTGTGTATCGATATTAAAAAGAAAGGTTTGAGTGGTGGTGTGTTTGATGAGATAGAGCGTGAGCTTATATCACAAGTTAAAAAACGAACGCTTTCTTACGACCAGTTATTAGACTCTTTACCATATGCCGCCTCTGATGTGGAAAAAGTATTTCGTTGGCTTCAAGAATATGAGCGCATTGAAGAGGACGAAGCTGGTAAAATCATTTGGTTGAAGTAGATGTTTTTAAAGGGGAATGTCAATGAATGGGTTGTCTTAATATTTTAGTTGTAGCTCATGATAAAGTCTTATGAAGCTCATATAATACTATTTTATGAGCTAAAAATAGGATCTTAAATGAGCTTAAAAACTTAGTTTCTTGCTCCAGGGGTTGACTAAACGCATCAAATTAGGATGTCTTCTGTAGTAATAATTGAGGGTGTTTATAGGAGAAATCATCTGAGGGAAACACAACTAAAACCCATTAAAGGCGTGCTACTTTTAGTGTCTTGCGTTCTCTGCTTGAATTTAGCTACCATTCAGTCTCTTTGTTCAAAACTATATAGGACTCAAACTAACCCGATGTTCTATTTATTTTCTTATTTTTGCGACTTGTTTTTAATCGTTTGTTAGTTATTTGTTAGGTAGTCAATTAGATATGGAAGAAACGTTAGACCACGTTGTTTATTCGAGAAATGTAATGGAGTTTGTGACCGTTGCAAATGAATATTGCACGCTCATTGAGTCGGCTCCAAATTATTCTCGTTTTGAATTTGTGACCATTATCACACGCGTGTTGCCATTGATTTAC
>QKIO01000331.1 GCA_003251015.1 Bacteroidales bacterium | reverse complement strand
AGTATTTGATCCTTACGTAAAGCAAAGTATTGGGACTTAGCAGTGAGGAATAAGGTGTCGCGTCGATAGACCGAAATGACAGCCGGTTCTTTCTCTGTACCTGCACCTAAAAACTTAGCGCCATACTGTGCAAATCCACCTTCGTAGTTTATGCTTGGTTGTATGTTTTTAATTTCAAATCTCTGATTGGTTGAAGTAAATTTTGGGTAGATAGTTCCTTCTGGTGAGTTGATCGCCATCACCTTATCATCTAATCGTCCATTGAGCGGATAACTAAAATAATGTTTATTGTAAAATTCAACAGAGTCTATGGTAAAACTGTTTTGGTCGAGTTTAATGCTATAGGTTTTAAAATTGGCGTAAACCATATTAGCTTCAAATCCAGATCGCTCCCAGGTAATTCGTCCTTTTGTTCCATACCACATTTCTTCGAGTGGGTAAAACGTACCTTGCGTATCAAATATGGTTAAGCTATCGTTTTTAGAATGACAAACTAAATTAGTGGGTGCTACTATAACTGCCAGTTTATCATCTTTAAACTCATATCTGAAAGCCTTTTTTGAGCATTTCCAACTTACCGAAGGGGTGGAAAAGAGGATATTGTTAATTACTAGGTCTTTACTAAGTGCTAATATTGAATTAAAGTGACGTAGTTCATAACGTTGTTTGTTAAATTGAGCTGTCATGGCCATATTCCACTGGTTAAAACTCTCGGCATCATGGCCTGTATTAATAAATGCCATAATGGTAGTTAGGTAGGTGTAGTAATCAGGGAAGGGGCGAGCTTTTTTTGCCGCTTGTCGATTACAGGTTTCCATGATCAACTTTTTAAGTTGAGGCGTTAATATTGGATTGCCCCAAAACACTTCAAACTCATCTATAAATTCTTTGGATGCTTTTTTATCAGCACTGGTTTTAAATTGTTCATTTAATTCATCTACAAAACTTTCGGCCTTCTCGCTAAACTTAACTGATTGAGTAAAGGCACTTGTTGTGAAAATTAGTAGTGTCGTAAATACGAAAAGTTTTTTAACCATGATAGTAGCTTCAAAGGGTTATAGAGTAAATTTCATCCCAATCTTTTCAAATTGGGATGAGAAAGTATCAATTATTTTTTTGTGTACTTGGCAGCCACCCAGTTTAAGTTTGTTTTGAAATTATCAAAAACTAAATTGTTTTTAGTTGTTTCTTGGTTAATGGCCTCCAAGTCTTCGTTATAAAATCCACTTAGGAATAGTTTTCCACCCGACTTTAATACATCAGTATAATGATGGATATCCTCCAATAGGATGTTACGATTTATGTTGGCTAATATGATGTCGTAGGTGTCGTTCAATAATTCGGCACCACCAAGATGAATCTTCATGTTTGTGATGTTATTTAACCCTAGGTTTTCAATGGCGTTATTATATGCCCAATCATCAATGTCAATACCATCTATCTCTGTGGCGCCACACATGGAAGCTAAGATGCCTAATAAACCAGTGCCACAACCCATATCCAACACTTTTTTGCCTTTGAAATCATTTTCTAGTATGTGTTGCATCATCAGACTGGTGGTTGAATGATGACCTGTGCCAAATGCCATCTTAGGCTCTATGATTATTTCATGTTTGATGTGTTCGTATTTGTCATGAAATGGGCTTCTAACCACACATTTATCACCAATTATAATGGGTTGAAAATAGTTCTCTTCCCATTTTTTATTCCAGTTTTGGTCGGGTATTATTTCTTCTGTAAACTCGTAAGTAAGTCCTTCAAAAGTGGTGTATAAGGTCGATAACGCTTCTTTTTTGTAATTCTTAGATGGTATGTAGGCCTCAAACCCTGTTTCTGTGTCGCAGAAACTTTCAAAACCTAAATCTGCTAATTGGTCTATGAGTAGCTGGCAAGCTACCTCGTGATAGGGAGTTACGGTATAGTCTATTTTTGTATATTCCATGATGGTTGTTTTTTGTAAAAATACATAACCCAAGTTAATAATACACTTTTTTTATCTGGTGATGTTATAAAAATACAAAAGCAGATGAAAATTGATCTCATCTGCTTTTGAAAATGTGTTGATGCAACTAATTAGAAAGCTGCAATAATACCATAAAAATCTTCAGCGTTTAATGATGCACCACCAATTAAACCACCATCTACATCAGGATTAGCAAATAATTCTTTTGCGTTAGATGCTTTACAGCTACCACCATATAATATGCTCGTATTGTCAGCTACAGAAGCACCAAATTTGTCAGCTACTACCTTACGAATGTAAGCATGTATTTCTTGAGCTTGCTCAGGAGATGCAGTCTTACCAGTTCCGATAGCCCAAACAGGCTCATAAGCTAATACTATTTTAGAAAAAGCATCAGCACTTAAGTGAAATAAAGCCTCTTCAATTTGATTTTTTACAACCTCAAAATGTTTGTTAGCTTCTCTTTCTTCCAACACTTCGCCAATACAAAAGATTGGAGTTAAGCCGTTAGCTAGTGCTAAGTCTGTTTTTTCTTTTAACAAAGCATTGGTTTCGCCGTAATAAGCTCTTCTTTCTGAGTGACCAAGAATAACATAAGTAGCACCTGTTGATTTAACCATAGAGGCAGAAATCTCACCTGTGTAAGCTCCGCTTTCTTTGTTTGCACAGTTTTGAGCTGCAATACCAACTAATGAACTGTCTACTGCTTTTACTACTTCTGTTAAATGAATAAAAGGCGCACCTAATACTACTTTACAGTTTGGTTTGTTAGCGGTTAATATAGCGCTTACTTCTTTTGCCAATTTGATACCCTCTTCTAGGGTGTTGTTCATTTTCCAGTTTCCGGCAACAATGTTTTGTCTCATCGGTTTTTAATTTTAGTTTATTTTGTAAATTAAGAATATAAAAAATGTAAGCATCAAACTCCATAAACCCAACATCAGTTCGTTGTTGGTGGATTTTAGGTTTTTGATGGTGTAAGCCAACGGATTCTTAAGTTTTTCTGCCTTAGGAAGTGTGGCAGGGCTATACTTACCCAGAATGGTGCCGTGCTGCATAATAACTAACCCTGGATTGCTTCTGATGATGGTTTTTAAAAGTGTTTCATCCGCATTGAGGTAATCAAAGCCTGCATTGTGTTTTACATCAAAAGCTAGTATGTCTTCGTTGAGCGAGGATGTTACACCATAAAACGAGTAACCCATTTCAATACACATGGTGTTTATCGCAATAAAATCACTCATGGTTGATGTCGATATGTCTGTTATTTTAGGCATTATCATCAAAAACACAGGTTTGTCACTGCCTAAAATGGTTTCGTTCATGGGTTCACCATTGGT
>QKIO01000235.1 GCA_003251015.1 Bacteroidales bacterium | reverse complement strand
GAGTGTGATAATACCACTCACTATTTGTATTAACATCAAAACCACCTAAAAAATTAGTTGGTGCTTTGAGCTACAATAAACGATTTTGTAACAAAAAATGATGATGACAAAGTAGGGCAGTAGTCTTGTGATAAGCGACGTAGCAAGCCTCTAGACTGAACAGGGCAAATGTTTTTATATTTTGTAAAGTTTTGTAAATTTGTAATATACTGAATACATTTTTTAATAATTCAGTTTGTTTGGTTAAAAAGGAAAATGCATATATGTATAAAAAAAATGACGTATTACAACCATCTAAGGATATCCTCTCATTTCCAAAAGACAAACAAGAGCATATCCTGTTTGCTATCGACTCAATGATTAAGGCTACTAAATTGAAGCGTTTGTAAGATGATGAGCTACTTTAAAAAGATATACAATACAATTGAGCCTTCTTTCCGTGGGTTAGCATTTATGTTATTTGCTCTTTTTGCACACCTGTTGTACGACAGTTTTGTACTAGGCGATAACAGCTCTATGCTTGCCAAACACAGAGCAATCACATTTATTTTAAACAAAGTTGACCAATGGGGCGGCAAACCCCTTGTGGTAGGCATCTTTATTGCTGGCGGGTTGTTGATTATTATCAATGACTATTTAGAGAAGAAAAAATAAGAGAGCTTTATCTTCTTAATCAATTAACCACTCCCCATACATTTTAAGGTAAACGATTTCCTCTGTATTAAATGGAAAGCCTTCTATTGGGGTGCGAACCTCCCAGATATTGTCGATTCCATCTTCACTTTTTAATACAGCATCATAGCGACTTTCATATTTATCAGGCAGAAAACCAACTCCAAAATGGTTTGCCATCTCCTCAGTTGTTGGTTCCATTGAATATTTGCCTTCAATAATATTCCAGATACGCATTGGGAATCCATTTACTTCTGCCCATGTTTCTAATTTATAAGCACTTTCAACTTCCGAACTAAACTTAATAGGGATTCTTTTATCATGTCCACTTAAAACCCATTTATAATCATTATACTTTCCTAAAAAGCAAATGGCATCTGCATCATTTAATGTATACAGTTTATTTTCTTTTAAACAATATTCGCCTGATTGCTTATACCACCCCATAATTATTTTGATATTTTCTTAAAGGATTTAACACCTTTTACATCCACATTGAATACTGCTATTAACTCTTCTGTTCCGTCTTCTAGCCGTTTATAGAAAGCAGCTTCTTTAAAACTAGCTCCGCCGCTTATTTGAAATTCAGGTACGCCTAAAACGTCATTACTACCAGCTGTAAAACCATGCCCTGTATTGGGATACTTAATTGAAGTAGGTAAATTAACCTTATTTGACTCTTTAGTTGTGAAACGAAGCGTATATTTTGCATTTGAGGTTGTAAATGTATTATTGCTTGCTTTATAATCTAACCTCAAACCATAATATGCCTTTTCGGGAGTATCTAAATATTTTACATCCTGAGCTCTTGAAACAAATCCTCCTGAAGTATAACCATATGCATATGTCCCTTTTAAATATCCTTCCATCACATCTTCTGGTATAGTTTTTTCAAAAACAGTAGTTTCATCAAACGATTTTATTAAATCTAATCGGATATTTTCAATAAGTTGTGTTTCATTTTTGGAAAGATGTTTAACATTGAAACCGTCTAAATCAATTCCTGCGACAGGACGCTGTATTAATGATTCAAATTCCTTCATACTTATTCCATGCTTCTCAACAACTTGTTTAATCTCATCTAAGTAAGATCCAGGTAATTTATCAATTGCATTCTTTCCAAATTTAGCTTCAGCTGCCTGTGCTAAACTTGATAATTGTTTTTTAGATAAAGTTGAACCTGAAACAAGGTCTTCCTCTATCTCATCCAAATACTCACAAATATCATCAACTTGCTTTTTATCGACAATATGTAACTTCTTTAAGTTATCTACAAATTCAGCAGGCGCTTTTTTATAAATACCTTTGAGTTTAATTAGGTTGTTTTTAAACCCCTTACCTAATCCACCTGACTTATCCATTACAATACGAATTAACATTGCGGCTCCTGCACCAACCATGTAATCCTTAGCAACAGTTTCAAAACTCAACTCACTTTCCGGCTTCAATTTACCATCCTTGGCAAATGCACCATACATTGGCGTCACAAATGTTTCTATAAACTGATTATCCAACATTCCTTCAATACCAGAGATAGCCGTTTGGTGGTAATCAATCCGAGCAGGAATATCACCATAATCTACATTTTCAAATGTATTTAATATCACCACCTGCATACACACATCTAGTGTAACTCCTAACACAAGGTCTTTCGCTTTTTGACGAGTAAAGTAGTAGGTGGAAAACGATGTTGCTTCTTCTATTATAATTGGAATAGATGTCTCTAAAATCGGAATCACCAAAAACTCTATAGCAGGAGCGATAAAAGCAACCGCCAAAGAAACATTTACGCAAGTCATAAATTCTTCCATCCAAGGCGAACGATCTGGAATAGTTCCAAAATCCTCAAGATCTTCAAGCACACATGGATTTTGGAGAATTGCCCCCTTTAATATATGACTATCCATTATTGGAGAATCCTTTATATCCCTTAACAAATGGCCACATGGTATAAATGTGTAATCATCGATATTGTTTAAGTGATAGCCAGATGCATTGTATTTGCTCCAATTAGGTTCTGGAAACCATTTGTTATTATCGACAGTACGCTCAACAAACTGTTTAGTTTTAAGATCCCAAAGTAAAAGATTATATGTACCACTTAATTTATTTTGTGTTACGGCACCTTCGTCAGAGTATATAGCAACTGCATTTGTCTCGGTTTTATAATAGCCAGTAAAGATTAATTTTCCATCAGTAGAGTTCTTAAATCCTGCAAAGTAACGTACATTATCTTTTTCAAAACCATATAACACATCTGTAATAAATTGCCTTGCATCAACTCCAGCAATTGCTTCCTTCATTATTGCAGCATTACTAATATCTTCTAACCACAAAGGATAACCACTTGGAGTAATATATAAGCCTGTTTTAATATTGGGTACAATCCAATCTGGAGTCACGATTTCTGAAGCCATAGCCCCTTCCCCTTCATCCTGCAGCGCGCTAAACAACATACTTTCAGGGTCATGAATCAGGTCCCATTGGTACTTCCACAGCTCGGTGTTATTTGTAGTCCATCAGGTTGGTGGTGGTGCCTTGTGGTAGTTGCGGTTTGGCCTTGTCGCTAAAGGTATGGCGTAGGTTAAAGGTGCCGTGGGCTAACTCGTGGCTCAGCAGGGTGGGGTTGTTGGCGGTGTAGTTAAAAAGGAGTTACAAGTTATAGAGTTACGAGTGAGAGAGTTAAAAAGGAGTTACAAGTTATAGAGTTACAAGTGCCTAAAGTTAAAATACTAACTAATTGTCACTCCCAACTTGTCACTTCTAACTCGTCTCTCCGAACTCCGAACTCGTCACTCCGAACTCCTCCACCTATGATAAGTAAGTATTTATGGCTGTGAATTTTTTTGCTACATGAAATAAGCTTAATTTTAGGCCTCAACAAAAAGGCAAAACGTCGTATGTATTTAAAAACCATCAACCCCGCCAATGGCGAAATAGTTAGAGAGTTTGAAGAGTAT
>QKIO01000109.1 GCA_003251015.1 Bacteroidales bacterium | reverse complement strand
ATGATTATGAGGTTTTTGCTGAGGCTGAGCCTTTTGAAACTGGAAAGAAGAGTCGTGTTTTAGCACATTTCACGACACTCAATAATTTTAAACCACTTGATTCTGCAGAAGTGACCATGATTCTGATGGTTAATGGTATAGAAATCAAACAAACCGCTTCGAAAGCTTTACATTCTGGTATTTATGAATTTTTCTTTGAGCCTAAGCACTCAGGAAAAGGAAATTTAGTAGCCGAAGTATTAAAAAACGGGGTGTTGGTGTCCATCCCTTTGGGTGATATTAGTTGCTGTGGAGGTCACGATGGTGTGCATCATCATGAGGAAAAGGGTGGTGTGACTGATGGTATTGTGTTTACAAAAGAGCAATCGTGGAAAATAGATTTTGCAACTCAAGTGCCTACTCCTAAAAAGTTTGGTGCTATTTTTAAGTCAGCTGCAAAAGTATCTGCTTCTAACACTGATTTTTCCTATGTATGTGCTCGCACCAGTGGTTTTGTTCGTTTTGTTGATGATGAATTTATGGCTGGTCGTGTTGTCGAATCTCAAAGGGATGTGTTACATATTTCTGGCAATGGTTTGGGGGCTGAGAGTGCTAATGTGAAGTGGATTAGCGCCAAAGCAAATTACGATGTAGCCTTGGCCGATTATGACCGTGAAAAACGGTTGGCCGAAAAGAATATCGTCTCTGAGAAACGTTTGCAAGAAGCCAAAGCGCTTGCTGACAAGGCAGCTTCTGAGTGGGCTAATGTTAATCAGGTGATGAATGCGCAAGGCGAAGTGGTTAAGTGTGGTGCTGGTGTAGTTCAGCAATTATTTATTAAGAACGGTGAGTTTGTGAATGCTGGTGATCGTTTGTTTAGCGTCTCAAAGAATAAACGAATTGTTTTAAGTGCATTTATTCCTCTTAGTGCTTGTGATGCCTCTTTAGTAATCAAACAGGCAGTAGTGCATTTGGTTAATGGACGAGTGGTGACTCTTTCTAATTCTGCATCGACTTCTATTACGGTGGCCAAACAAGTGTTGAATGGTTCTAATTTGGTGCCTGTATTTATTGAGTTAGATGCTGATAATGATTTTATCAATGGATCGTTGGTTGATGTGTATCTTGAAACACAAGGTGCTTCCTTAGCGCTTACAGTGCCTAATAATGCTATTGTTGAAGAGCAAGGTCGTTTTTATGTGTTTCAACAGGTCAATCCTGAATTGTTTCAAAAGGTGGAAGTCGTTATTGGAGTCACCAATGGTGTGGAAACAGAAGTTGTATCAGGGTTGGATTCGCATCAGCGTGTGGTTTCTCGAGGTGCTACCATTGTCAAGTTGGCTTCTGTTAGTAATACTGTTGATCCTCATGCAGGTCATGTTCATTAAATTTTAGTAGGATGTTAGACTCAATAATAAAATTTTCGCTCACCAATAAACTAGTCGTTATATTGGGGGCTATGTTGCTGTTATTTACTGGTGTATATACGGCTCAGAATATGGACGTTGATGTGTTTCCAGACTTAACTGCGCCTACCGTGGTGGTTATGACCGACGCTCATTCGATGGCGGCTGAGGAGGTGGAGCGTTTGGTTACTTTCCCAATAGAAACGGTTGTCAATGGTGCAACAAATGTACGTCGGGTTCGTTCGGCCAGTTCTCAAGGTTTTTCATTTGTGTGGGTCGAGTTTGATTGGGGCACTGATATTTTTAAAGCACGTCAAATCGTGAGTGAGAAGTTAGTTGCTCTAGCGGGTAAAATGCCTATGGGTGTTGATCAGCCAGGTTTGGCTCCTCAATCTAGCATCATGGGTGAAATACTTTTTATTGGTTTGCAGTCTGATTCAGTTGATTTGATGACGCTGCGTTCCATCGCCGATTGGCAAGTGAAACCCTTGCTTTTATCTACTAATGGTGTTTCAAATGTCACCATCATAGGAGGTGATTATAAGCAGTATCAAGTGTTGGCTGATCCTTCTCGTATGATGTTTTTTAACGTGAGTTTGGATGAGTTGATAAGCGCCTGTCAATCTGTTTCAGGCAATAGTGCAGGAGGTGTTATTCGCCAATATGGCAATGAATATGTGGTTAGGGGAATGGCACGTTCTTCAGATGTGGGTGTGTTAGGTCATTCTTTGATCAAACATAACAATGGTAATCCTGTATTTATTGATGATGTGGCCGAGGTTAAGATTGGAAGTGCCTTTAAGATGGGGCATGCTTCTCAAAATGCAAAATCGGCCGTTATTATATCCATATCCAAACAACCCAATACTAACACATTAAAACTCACCCAACGGGTGGAGGAGAATTTAAGTGCCTTACAAGCTACTTTACCAAAGGGCGTAACGTTAGATACTAAAATTTTTAGGCAAGCCGATTTTATCGAAACTGCCGTGTCTAATGTGCAAAGGTCATTGATTGAAGGTGGTTTATTTGTTATTCTTATACTGTTCCTGTTTTTAGGTAGTTTTCGAACTACTATTATTTCTTTGGTTGCCATTCCCTTGTCGTTGTTAGGAGCTGTTTTAACCTTGCATTTTTTCGATCTTAATATTAATACCATGAGCCTGGGTGGTATGGCCATTGCGGTTGGTTCCTTGGTTGATGATGCCATTATAGACGTTGAAAATGTGTACAAACGCCTCAAGAAAAATCATCTCTTGCCTATGATAGAGCGTAAGCCGGTATTAACGGTTGTGTTTGATGCATCTAAAGAGATTAGGGCTTCTATTTTAAATGCCACACTTATTATTATGGTTGCATTTATTCCGTTGTTTTTTCTTTCTGGGATGGAAGGTCGTATGCTTAAACCCCTTGGTATAGCTTACATCGTATCTTTATTTGTATCGCTTGTGGTGGCTATGACACTCACACCATTGATGTGTAAGATGCTGCTTTCGAGTGATAGCTATTTAAGTCGTAAGAATGCTAAACATTATTTTATAGATAGATTAAAGGGATGGTATGCCTCTAGTTTGGAAGTTGCACTTACGCATAAAAAAATGTTGTTGGGAGGTTCTTTATTTGCATTTTTGGTAGCTCTTATGGTTTTAGTGACCATGGGACGTAGTTTTTTACCTGCTTTTAACGAAGGTGCCTTAACGATATCTGCAGTTAGTAAGCCTGGCATTTTGCTGGACGAAAGCAATCGTTTGGGGCAATTGATAGAGCAAGAACTACTATCCATACCAGAGGTAGAAAGTACTGCGCGTAGAACCGGTAGAGGTGAGCTTGATGAGCACTCGCAAACTACCAATAGTGCTGAGATAGATGTTAATTTTAGTTTGGATGATAGAGAACAATCCGTTTTTTTGGATGATGTGCGTCA
>QKIO01000147.1 GCA_003251015.1 Bacteroidales bacterium | reverse complement strand
TATTGGTCGCCTAATGTGAACATATTTAGAGATCCTCGTTGGGGACGTGGGATGGAAACGTGGGGTGAAGATCCTTATCTAACAGCTCAAATGGCAGGTGCATTTGTGCTTGGTTTACAGGGTGATAATCCTAAGTATTTAAAAACAGCTGCCTGTGCCAAACATTATGCCGTTCATAGTGGGCCAGAGGCTGATCGTCATCATTTTAATGCACTTCCATCACAAAAAGATTTTTACGAGACCTATTTACCAGCTTTTGAGAGTTTGGTTAAAGATTATGACGTTGAGGCTGTGATGTGTGCTTACAGTCAGACCTATAACGAACCATGTTGTGGCTCTACTTTACTGTTGGTTGATATCTTACGTGAGAGATGGGGTTTTAAAGGTCATGTGATGTCAGATTGTGGAGCAATTGCTAATTTTCATACGGCACAAAAAACCACTCAAAACTCTCAACAATCGGTTGCTAAAGCACTTAAAACAGGCGTTAATTTGAATTGTGGTGATTCGTATAAGAACTTGCAATTGGCTCTTAGTGAGGGTTTAATAACGGAAGCTGATATCGATCATAACTTAAAACAATTGTGGCGGACCTTGTTCAAACTAGGCATATTTGATCCGTATGGTGATAATCCTTATGCCAAACTAACTGGCGAAGTCGTTAATTGCGAAAAACATGTACAATTAGCACGAGAAGCTGCTCAGAAATCGATTGTGCTTCTTAAAAACAATGGGGTTTTACCACTTAAAAAAGATATTAAAAACTTATTTGCCATTGGTCCTCTAGCGGCTGATGTAGATGTGATGTTGGGTAATTACAATGGACAATCGGCCAATGTGGTTACTGTTGTTGAAGGACTTACAAATGCAATTAGTTTAGGCACTCGATTTGAATATCGTCATGGTTTCTTATTGGATGCACCTAATAAAAACCCTATTGGCTGGGCCATTGGTGAGGCTCAAAATGCAGAGGTTTGTATTGCAGTTGTTGGTATCAACACTCTGCTGGAAGGTGAAGAAGGTGAGGCTATTGCATCAGCTCTCAAGAGTGATCGTAAAGACATTAATTTACCTGGTGATCAATTAAAATACCTTAAAGAAATCAAAGCTAAGAATAATGGAAAACCTCTTATTGTTATTGTAATGGGTGGTAGCCCAATCGCATTAGAAGAGGTGCACAACTTGGCAGATGCGGTTATTATGGCTTGGTACCCTGGTGAGCAAGGAGGTAATGCCATTGCCGATATTATCTTTGGTGATGTGTCTCCTACAGGTAAATTACCTGTTACGTTTCCAAAATCAGTAAACCAATTGCCAGACTATGCCGACTACTCCATGAAAGGGCGCACTTATAAATACATGGTAGCCGAACCTCAATATCCTTTTGGTTTTGGTTTGAGTTACGCAAAGTTTTCCTATGCTGATATTAAGGCTGATAAAATGACACTAGCAACCAATGATAGTGTGCGTATTAGCGTAACGCTTACTAATAATAGTATGATTTCTACTACTGAAATTGTTCAGCTATACGTAAAAGCACCTCACCTTAGTTTTGATACGCCACAGTTTGATTTAAAGGCTTTTAAAACAGAAGCTATAAGTGCCAACTCGTCTAAAACAATCACTTTTATTCTGCCATACCAATCCTTCAAAAACATCAATAACGATGGTCAAGAGGTTTATGAGACGGGTGAGTATGAGGTTTTTGTTGGGAGTACTCTACCTAGTAAACGCAGTGAGGAATTGGGCGCACCAAAATGTGCATCACTAAAAGTATCACTTAAATAACAACAACGTTTCAATTATATTAAACACATATATTATGAATAAATATTTTAAAGGAATAAACAAAATTCAGTTTGAAGGAACGACATCTAAAAACCCAATGGCTTTTCGGTACTACGATGAAAATAGAGTAATTGGTGGCAAAACCATGAAGGAGCATTTGCGTTTTGCGGTGGCCTATTGGCACACCTTCTGTGGTGATGGTGGCGACCCGTTTGGTCCTGGTACAACTAATTTCGAGTGGACTAAAGGCAATACAAAAATGGATGTGGCCAAAGCAAAAATGGAAGCTGCTTTTGAGTTTTTCTCTAAGATTGGTGCACCTTACTACTGTTTTCATGATACAGATGTAGTGGGTGATGGTAGCGTTTTTGAAATTGAAAAACGTTTGTCTGAAATCATTCCTTTAATGAAAGATATGCAAGCCCAAACAGGCACTAAATTACTTTGGGGTACTGCCAATGTATTTTCGAATGCCCGTTATATGAATGGTGCTTCTACCAATCCTGATTTTAATGTTATAGCACATGCAGGTACTCAGGTTAAGAACGCTTTAGACACAACCATTGCTTTAGGCGGCGAGAATTATGTATTCTGGGGAGGTCGTGAAGGTTACATGTCGTTGTTAAACACCAACATGAAACAAGAGAAAGAAAACATGGCTCAGTTCTTAACCATGGCGCGTGATTATGCACGTAAGCAAGGTTTTAAAGGTAATTTCTTTATTGAACCAAAACCTATGGAACCATCAAAACATCAGTACGATGTAGATGCCGAAACAGTAATCGGATTCTTGCGTCAACATGGTTTAGACAAAGATTTTAAACTTAATATTGAGGTTAATCATGCTACTTTGGCTCAGCATACTTTTGAGCACGAATTGCAATGTGCCGCAGATGCTAACATGCTTGGAAGCATCGATGCCAATAAAGGTGATTATCAAAATGGATGGGATACGGATGAGTTTCCAACCAATATCTATGAAACAGTACAAGCTATGATGGTCATCCTTGAAGCGGGTGGTTTGCAAGGTGGTGGTATTAATTTTGATGCCAAAACACGTCGTAACTCAACCGATTTAGAGGATATCTTTATTGCACATATCTCGGGGATGGACACATTTGCTCGTTCGTTGATTATTGCTGATGATATATTAAAGAACAGCGACTATAAATCACTTAAAGCAAATCGTTATGCTTCGTTTACAAGTGGTAAAGGAGCTGATTATGCCGCAGGTAAATTAACGCTTGAGGATTTAAGAACCATTGCTAAAGAAGCTGGCGAACCACAGCAATTAAGTGGTAAGCAAGAGCTTTTTGAGGCTTTAATTAATATGTATATCTAAGCATAAAAGGTCAGTTGGATAAATCGACATTGGTTTCCAACTGACATTTTTTATCATCCCAATTAGTTCCACCCATCAATTAATAAGTACAGTATGAAAAAAATCATTTTTTTTGTTTGCATCTGTTTATCTCTAGTTGCTCAAGGACAGAATTTATCTATAGGCATTAATCCCAATGCCATTAAAAAGGATATTATAGTGCCAGAACATGGTATGGCTGATCCGCATGCATGGGTGCAGAATGATACTGTTTTCGTTATTTGTGGGCACGACCAATCGTGGGATGCGGTGGGTTCGTTTCCTATGGATCGTTGGGAAGTTTGGTCTTCTGTTGATTTAATAAATTGGAATTACCATCGTAGCATCTTTCCTGCGGATACTTACATTGGTGATCTTCCAAATTGTTGGGCAGGTGACGTTTGCGAACGTAATGGTAAGTATTATTGGTTTTTCTCTAATCGTAACATCAACACGGGTGTTATGGTAGCCAATAAGATTGATGGTCCGTACACCGATTTATTAGGTAAACCTCTTTTGTCAGAAGGTATTGTACCTGTACATGCTTATGATCCTGCACTATTTATTGAAAATGGTGTTTATACCATTTGTTTTGGTCATGGCACTTACTACATGGCCACACTTTCAGAAGATATGAAATCTATTACCAATGAACCTACTCCTATTTCGGTGGTTGATGCAAATGGTAATAAAGTATATACCGATGATAAGTCTACATTATTTAAGCGTGGCAATTGGTGTTATTTGGTGTATGGAAGCAAATATGCCATGTCAAAGAATTTATACGGCCCTTACGATTTTAAAGGTGCTTTTTTAGAAGGTGGTCATACCAGTTTTTTTCAATGGAAAAATCAATGGTATGTTTTGCAAGAAAATCACGACATAAGTGCATTTTATCGTGGTGCTAGTCTAAAACCTGTATTCTTTAATGAAGATGCTACGGTTATTATCCCTAAAGATGATCGTATGTACCCGGGGCCTGGACGCGATTGGGCCTTTGTGAATAGTACCATGGGATGGAAATCCTTGAATAACACTACCGTTACTCATCTTCAAGACGGTGGGATCTCTGGCGTGTTGTCTGGTAAAAATGCCACCCTAGTGAGTGCTCCGTGGTTATATACAGATACACGACTATGCACTAAAATGTCGATTACTCTCAAAAATAACTCAAGTGCAAAGTACATCAAACTAGCTATTTATACTCGAGATGAAAAAGAAAAGAATTTTTGGGCTTCTGACAATAAGCCTATTGACTGGGGTAAACAAGAATGGGTGACCATTCCAATAGTATCAAATACTAAAGAGTTTAAAACATATACAGTGGACTTATCATTGTTTAAACAAGTGAAATCACGTTTAATGCGGGTAGCACTACAGCCAGCTTCAGATGCTCCAAAAGGAACCTGGGAATTAGCTAATGTTAATATTAAATAAGCATTATAAATACTGGTATAACAACTCGTAATTATGTGTAATGTTTGTTATAATTACATTTTTTTTAGAAAAAATACAATATTTATAAAACAGGCAATTAATAATCTATTAGATGAAACAAAATAAGTTTTTTATATATGTTGTAACCTTCGTGGCTACCTTGGGAGGTCTATTGTTTGGTTACGATACGGCTGTGATTTCAGGAGCTGAGAAATCAATTCAGTCCTTTTTGATTGAACCTTTAGGCCTTAGTGCATTTGTGCACGGCATGACGGTGTCAAGTGCTTTGATTGGATGTATCATTGGGGGAGCGCTTTCGGGTTACTTATCATCTCACTATGGACGCAAAAACACCCTTATTACTGCAGGGATTTTGTTTCTGTTGTCTGCATTAGGTTCTGGTAATCCTGAGTTTTTGTTTTTCACAAAGGGTGAAGCAAGTTATGGCTTGTTGGCTGTATTTAATTTCTACCGTATTATTGGTGGTATTGGTGTTGGGTTGGCATCTGCTGTTTGTCCAATGTACATTGGTGAAATTGCACCTTCTGAAATACGTGGACGTCTAATCAGCTTAAACCAATTTGCTATAATTTTTGGTATGTTGGTCGTGTACTTCGTAAACTGGGGCATTGCTAACGGACATAGTGTAGAGTGGATTAATAACATTGGGTGGCGTTATATGTTTATTTCAGAAGCTATTCCAGCAAGTATCTTTACTGTGTTGATGTTTTTCATGCCAGAAACCCCACGTTATCTAGCATTCGTTCATCGCGACCAAGAGGCTTTATCTATTTTAACTCGAATTAATGGCGCAGAAAAGGCGCAAACCATCCTTACTAGTATAAAAGAAACCATGCATACTTCAAAAGCCAAGCTGCTTTCGTACGGTAAAGTTGTGATTGTAGTAGGGATCTTACTTTCCGTTTTTCAGCAGTTTGTAGGTATTAATGTGGCCTTGTATTATGCGCCACGTATCTTCGAAAGCATGGGTGCCGAAAAAGGTTCGTCTATGTTGCAAACCATTATAATGGGGTTGGTCAATGTGGTATTTACCGTAATTGCCATTGCTTATGTTGATAAATGGGGACGTAAGCCCTTGCTTATCGTTGGTTCTATTGGTATGGCCATAGGTATGATAGCTATAAGTCTATTATCATTTTTTAATGTTATTGGTATTGCCACCCTTGTGTTTATTATAATCTATACCGCCTCGTTTATGATGAGCTGGGGACCTATTTGTTGGGTTCTGATTGCCGAGATTTATCCCAACACCATTCGAAGTTCGGCCATTGCCATAGCTGTGGCCGCACAATGGGCCGCAAACTTTTTTATCTCATCAACGTATCCTCCTATGATGGAGTATAGTAGTGGGTTAACGTATTTGTTTTATGGTTTAATGAGTATCTTATCAGCCATTTTTGTTTGGAAAATGGTACCCGAGACAAAAGGCAATACACTTGAAGAGATGGAAGGATTGTGGATGTAAAACAACTAGCTCTTATTTACTAACTAAAAATAATTATTATGAAATTTTCAACATTATTCACGTTAATGACAATTAGCATCAGTAGTTTTTGCTTTGGTCAGAAAAAAATTGCATTAGATGTAAATCTTGATGTAAAGCACTTGGTGGGTATGCATTACGAAATGGAGCGTAACAAATTCGTCAATATACATGCTGACATAACAGAAGGTGATTGGGGCAATGTTGGCGGATCTATTAATCAAGCAAATGCAAACTATCGAAACGACTTTTTAAATGGTTACGACGTTTATATGGGGCGCAATACGGGGCTTGTTTCTGGTCAATTAAGTTGGGGCAATATTACCGAAGATCCAACCAGACTAGGTTATGCCGACCCTGCAGCCATATTGGTAGGAGGTATGTCTAATAAAAGTAACTATAAAAACGCCTCAACTTGGCATGGGTATGAAACTAGAAACGATCAAATAATTTGCCTTCAACAATTTCCTTTTTATCCAGATGGAGTAAAAACTAATAAAGGGTGGGCTTTTTCTCAAGAAGAGATAACTGAACCTTTTGGTACGGCCACTGGAGAGTATTACGGCCGTTTCTTGTCTGCATACTTTGGAACAGGGGGCACAACAGGTCAACCTATCCCAAAATGGGTGGAGATAATTAATGAGCCATTATGGCCTCTTTACGATTGGGTCGCAACTCCTCATACGAAACAACCTCTTGAGAAAGTATGGAAATTTCATGCGACAGTAGCCAAACAGATCAAAATTTATAACCCTGATGTTAAAGTAGGAGGCTACGTAGCTGCATTTCCTAATTTTGAAACCAACGATGCTAACAGTCAAACACCCACACCTGATTTTGACCGTTGGGAAAAGAGGGATAAAGCTTTTTTAGATATTGCCGGAGCAGATATGGATTTTATTAGTATTCACCTTTATGATTTTCCTTGTTGGTCTGGTCGTCAGTTGTACCGCAAAGGGTCTAACGTAGAAGCCACTTTAGATATGTTAGAACAATATTCATTCTTGAAGTTTGGAGTTGTTAAACCTTTTGTAATTAGTGAATTTGGGGCTGCTATGCATCAAACAACTCAGACATGGACTCCTTACCGCGACTGGTTAGATATGAAATCAACCAACTCCATGATGATGCAATTCATGCAACGCCCAAACACAATCGATAAAGCTCTACACTTTTTAATGTTAAAATGGAGTTGGGAAGGTAGTGATACTAAAACATATATGCATCGTTTATTTAGAAAGGCCAACGAGCCATCAAGTTACACTGGAGATTGGGTGTATACTGATCACATAAAACTATATTCTTTATGGAAAGATGTAAAAGGTACGCGGGTGGATACAAAAGCAAATAACTTAGATGTTCTAACTGATTGTTATATCAATGGAAATATTGCTTATGTGGCTGTTAATAGTTTAAACCTAAGTGAGACATTTGTTATTCAACCAAAATTATTTGGGACAACCAATACAATTTCTTCTCTAAAGGTGAAAAGATTATTCTTGGATAAGAATATATTAACAAATAATTATGCAACTCCAATTCTTTCTGAGCAAACTTATTCTTCTAATGAAATTCCAACTGAATTTAATTTAAGCCCAGAAGAAATGATGATTTTAGAGTACTCATACGATAGTAATATTGATATTTCTCAAACTAAAAAAGAATATAAGTATTATGCAACAACTTATAAACAACCTATTCTAGCCAATCAAGAAACGACTTTTACATTTAATAATGTAAATATTGGTGAACCTAATGGTGAAGTCGTATTACGGTTGGGAGTTGGCCGTGCATTTGGTCTATCAATTATTCCTACAGTTACAGTTAATGGTACTGAAGTGGCTCTTAAAACTAAAAATTACCGAGGTGATGACCAGTATTTGGGAGGCAATGGTCGTTTCACTTTCTTTGGAGTTTTAGAAATTGATGTTCCTTTTAGCTTGTTAAAAACTGGAGATAACATAGCTAGTGTGAAATTTACAGATAACGGAGGTTACCTCTCAACAGCTATTCTTCAAGTTTCTGAAATGAGTAAAGTGTTGCCACGTTTCGAAGGTGCAAATACAAATGTTTCATCAATAAAAGCAAGTGACATACAAATTAGTTACAACAACAAGCGTCACCAACTTACAGTAACAGGTAATGACCTAGCAAACACGAATACATTAGTTATTTACAACATCATGGGACAACAGATGGTAGCTAATCAGGTTTTTAAAACTAATAAAACCATTGACTTAGTTTATCTTAATGCAGGCATGTACATTGTTTCTGTTACATCTGATAACAGACAATATAGTTGTAAAATAATGGTAACCAACTAAAAATACTGGTAACCAACTAATAGAATAAAGTTAATGCCGAACTTCCAAACCAGTGGAGGTTCGGCAATTAACTAAATAATCAGTGATAAAAAGCGTCTCATCCTATTCAAATGGCTCTAATAAGTATTAAAATATGGCAGTTAAAGCGTTAGGTGAGCATTATTTTAAAGATGATAATTTTCCTTTAAATGTTTGTAGGGTAGTACGAAAAGAAGATGTCACTCATCAATTTGATCTTACCGATGTAGAGCATTTTCATGACTTTACAGAGCTAGTCTTTATTATTAAAGGTCAGGGTGTACAGGTTATTGAACAGCAGGAGTATATTGTATCAGCTGGTGATGTATTTGTGTTGCAGGGTAATCAAAAGCATTACTTCAAAGATTCAAAGGGGATTGAAATTGTGAATATTATGTTTTCACTGCGTAAGAAACAAGGTGTTATCTCTGACGATCTTCGGAAATTATCTGGTTATAAGGCACTGTTTATATTAGAGTCGCAATACAGAGCCAATCATCACTTAAAAAATAATTTACGTCTCAACCGTTCTGAACTTGCCAAGTTTGAGTTTATTATGAATATCATGATACAGGAGCAGGAGCAGAAATTACAAAGTTATGAGCACATTTTAAAAAACAAACTGGAAGAACTGATCATCTTATTATCTCGTCATTATTCGAGTTTAGAAACAACAGAAGCTAAGTCGCTGCTTCGTATAGGTAAGGTTATTGAATATATGGAGGAGAATTATTTTGATAAGATTTACATCGATCAGTTAGCCGAGATTGCTTTTATGAGTACGCGTAATTTTCAGCGTATCTTTCAAAAGGCTGTTGGAGAAAGTTTTTCGGATTATTTACTATCCATCCGTTTGCAAAAGGCAAGGCAGTATTTACGCACCACTCAAAATAGCATTGCTACGATTGCTATTGATTGTGGGTTTAATGATAGTAATTATTTTATCAAGTGTTTCAAAAAACAATACAATAGTACACCTGTGAAGTTTAGGATGCGTTATCACGCTATTTGATTTATGGGTTGATAACGATTTAAATTGTGAATAGATTAGTTATCAATTAGGCAGTTTAATGCTTTCAAAGTTTTGCACTTCGCCTTGCACGGATGTTAGTTTATGGTAGATGAAATTCCAAAGGCAATCTTTTCCTTTCGTTTCTCCCTCAATAAAATAAGCCTGACCTGGCTCAACGATTAACCCAAGTGAGGCTGACTCACAAACTATTGGTTTTGTCTTATCTAAGTTCAAAAGTATCCATTCCACTATCTGGGGTAGATAAGCATCAGAGCTCACCTGCATATAATAGACTTTTGAAGCGCCAGCAGCTAGAAATAAGGCACTATCTTTTGTTGATGTGGTATTTGTTTCGGCATAAACGATCCAGTTAGAGTCATCGCCAGCCAGCAATTCTAAACCATCAGTGGATGGGTGTGGATGGGTGCTTATTTTAATGCCAATAACCTCTTGTGTTTTGGATAAATAACTAATAAGTTGACAAGACAACCACGTCTTTCCAATGTTCCGTCCCGAACCTCCTACCAGTATTAGCTGTGGTAATTTATACATTAGCAAATGGTTTGTTTAGCTTCTAGAAAGAGGCCGCTATTTTTAAGTTTAGACGGCGTGATGTTAAGTAGTTAGGCACTGCGTATTGTTGATTGTGAATGTCAGTCACCCAAAAATAGGAGATGGTGTTATTTATATCAAACAAATTAAACACTTCTAAACTCAACCAAAATGATTTTAAGAACGCATCTGGGCGCGGGTTTTGTCCACGAAGGTCTTTTGAGAAACCGATATCAACCCTGCGGTAGGGAGGCATGCGATTAACAGCCATGTAACGCGGTGATTGAGGTGGCCCAAAAGGCAAGCCTGTGCCAAATAATAGGTTTAAATTAACCTTAAACGTGGGGTTGTTAGGTAAATAATCTTGAAAGAAGATGGAGAAGTTAACCCGTTGGTCTGATGGACGTGGGATATAACCAGGATAAACCGTTTGTGTAGCACCGTTTGCATCAGTGGTTTGGTACGAGTCGTTAATGATGTCTTCTTCTGATTTCATAAAACTAAGGTTAGCCCATGATTCTACACCTGGAACAAACTCCCCATTTATCTTAAAATCGATACCTGTGGCATAACCCACGGCATCATTTTCACCAGAGTAACGGATGCGAACATTATCAATTTGGTACGAAATAAGATTCTCTAAATGTTTGTAATAAGCCTCGGTGGTAAAGGTAAACGGTCTGCCATTCCACGTAAATATCTTATCAATTCCGCCTAGTATTTGAGTTGATTTTTGCGCTTTAATGTTTGGGTTTAGCGTTCCTTCTGGTGTGCGAAGCTCTCTGTAAAATGGTGTTTGGTAGTACAATCCACCTGCCAAACGATACCTCATATTATCATTTGCTTGGGGATGAAAAAGTAGATTCAGGCGAGGACTCAACAGAAACTCGTTGTTGTAGTCCCAATAATTTGTTCTAACGCCAATATTTACCATCAACAGACCTTTGTCGGTATCTATCGAAAATTCATCTTGAATATAGGTGGTTAACCGATTGCTATTGGTTTGTAAGTCGGCATTGTAAGAATAAGCCAGCACCACTTCTGTGTCTGAGTAGGGTAATGAGTAGCCAGATGAATCACGCATTTTCCACTCATTCAAATAATCTTTAAAATATTCGTTTTGATATTTAGTTTCCCACGATAGTAAATGCGTATTTACTTGGTGTTTCCCTTGTAGAGCCATGTTGGAAATTCGACCAAAAAGAGCATTCCTCGCATGTTCAAGATTACTACCCACACCAATGCCTTTTAGGTTATTGATGGGGTCGGATGATTGCGCCTCTCCTGTTGTAGGCTCTATGTCTTGCAGGAAATACTGACCTAAAATATCAAACGTTTCTTCCTCGTAAGTTCGGTATTGGGACACCGTTAATTTATAATGATTTATGGGATTAGGCATGAAGTTTAGAGACGATGCCAACAGACCAGTACTAAACCGATCTTGTTCCTGACCCTCAAAATATATTTTTAATTGTTTAGTTTCTTCTAAAGTGCCAAATGATGTTTCGCGATCGACAGGGGTGAAATCGTAAGTGTTACCTGAGTAATAAGCTAATAAGTCAATTTTCCAGCGATCATCAATGCGATAGTTCATAAAGGTTTGAACATCAAAAAAGGTAGGGTTGTAATCGCCATTCGTGTCTAAAGTGCCCAGTAGATATTGATTTGTTTTGTAACGCACCCCTGTGATGGCCGAAAACTTATTGTCTTTTGAGCTGCCTTCTAAATAGGCCGATGCACCAAGAAGACTCATTTGGGCACCACCACTAAACTCTTGAGGTGTTTTATAACGCACATCTAATACGGATGACATCTTATCGCCATATTTTGATTCGAAGCCACCCGGAGAGAATTTTAAGGAAGATATCAAATCAGGATTCACAAAACTTAACCCTTCTTGCTGGCCTGATCGAATGAGGAAAGGACGGTATATTTCTATGTCATTAACATACACTAGGTTTTCATCATAATTACCACCACGTACGCGGTATTGCGAGCTTAATTCATTGTTTGACGAAACACCCATTTGACTTTTCACCATTCCTTCGATGTTACCTCCAGACGCATCGGGAAGAAGGATGCCTAGTTTGGGATCTAGTTTTGTAAATGACTGATCTTTGGCTCTACCTTTTACATCCACTTGACCTATTTCTTGTGTGGATGTTTGTATTTTAATTAGGATATTTTTCGCTTCGCCACTGTTTTTTATTACTACAACCGTAGGATTATAACCAACCATTGAAGCCGTAATTTCCATTGGCCAAACGTTAGTAACGGGGAATGAGAATTTACCAGAGGTAGAGGTTACACCCCCTTCATTTGTTTTTACAACACTCACATTCACAAACTCTAAAGGATTGTTGTTTTCATCCTTTACCTGCCCTTCAATCAC
>QKIO01000101.1 GCA_003251015.1 Bacteroidales bacterium | reverse complement strand
AAATACGCTTTTGAATGCGTATCAAACTGGTTCAGAAGGTACACATTATAATAATCTTAGTCTTTATAACTATGCAGCTTATAAAACCTATCTACTAAATCCTTTGCCTGGTAATGATAGTTATTATTTTACCTCATACGAAGGCATTAATGGCACAGAAATATACCCACGAACTAGCCAAGGGATCAACCAACAACACATCAGTGAGTCATCGGGTTATGCTGGTGAATATAGTTTTACCTATGGAGCCAATTGGAGTAATCTGATCTATTTTGGGGGTTCATTCAACCTACAAACCTACCATTACAACGAATACAGCGCTTTTAGAGAAACAAACAAATACGGACTTGACTACGATCCCCAGCCACAATTTGACGGTGATGTTGATTATTTCGATGAATACAATCGGTTAGCGCAAGATGGTTTTGGTGCAAATGTGAAAATAGGAGCTATCGTAAATCTTCACCCTGTAAAACTAGGTGTTGCTATTCATTCACCTACTTTTTACAGTGTAGATGAAGTTAGTGACAAAGGTATTAGTTCCTATTTTGATAAATCAGAACGTCATAATTATGAAGAGCAGTCTCAATTTAGTTATGGATACAGAACACCATATCGACTACTTGCCAATGGAGCTTATATATTTGGGAATGTGGCAACGGTTTCTATGGATTATGAGTTTTGTGATTATTCGTTTTCAAAATTTAGTTCTAATGACAATCAATACTTAAGCTATTTTGAAGCACAAAACGATCAAATATCAGAGGTATATAAAGCTGCCCATACCATTCGTCTAGGGATGGAGGTTAAACCACTTCCTTTTATAGCCTTACGTTTAGGCGCTGGTGTTATAGGCTCACCAATAAACAAGGGTTACACCAACCATGATGCCACTCAAAAATTAGTCTCTGGTGGTATAGGCATTAAAAACGGGTCTTTCTTTTTTGACATGGCTTATCAACTGATGCAAGTCGAGCAAAACACGTTTGTTAGCGCATCGGCACTCTACTTTGACACACCTGCACAACTGAACACTGCTAAACACCAACTGGCATTTACCATAGGATGGAAATATTAACAAAAAAAAGCTGCTTACAGATTGTAAGCAGCTTTTTTTTGTTTCAATGTAGAATAGCATTAGATAATCATTCCAGCAGCAACCGTCTCGTTAGTGCCTTCATCAACTAGAATTAAACTACCTGTAATTCTATTATTGCAATACGAATCAAAGAACAATGGCTTAGTAACGCGAAGCGATACACGAGCTATGTCATTCATACAGATTTCAATATTTTCAGTATCCTTCTCTAGGGTGTTAATATTCATACGGTAATGAACATCTTTTACCATACAACGTCCTTCTGCAGAAGTATGACGTACCATGTATTTACCTTTAGGTTGGAGTTTTCGTTCGTTAAACCAACAAAGCATCACTTCAATATCTTGGCTCACCTGAGGCCCACCATCACCAGATCTAACAATCATATCGCCACGACTAATGTCAATATCATCTTCCAAGGTAATTGCAACAGATTGAGGTGCAAAGGCAAACTCTAACTCTTCATCCATAATATTTATGGACTTAACCTTAGACGTAAAACCACTAGGCAACACAGTAACTTCCTCTCCCACTTTTACCGAACCACTGGCAACTCTACCGCCATATCCGCGATAGTCTGGCCAGTCTTTAGATTGCGGGCGAATAACCGTCTGGACTGGGAAACGAAACACATCATGATTTATATCACTACTAATATGAATATTCTCTAACAAATACATTAAGGTAGGCCCTTCGTACCAAGGCATTTTTGTTGAACGATCAACCACATTATCACCTTTTAAAGCACTAATAGGCACAAAACGAATGTCTTTAACCGATAACTTTGAAGAGATAGCATCCACGTCATTTTTGATCTTCTCAAAAACATCTTGACTAAAATCTACCAAATCCATTTTATTGATACAAAACAATACGTGAGGTATCTGCAACAACGAAGCAATGTAAGCATGACGTAACGTTTGTTCAATAACACCATGACGTGCATCAACCAAAATAAGTGCCACATTAGCCGTACTCGCACCTGTAACCATGTTACGTGTGTACTGAATATGACCAGGGGTATCGGCAATAATAAACTTACGTTTAGGAGTTGCAAAATAACGATAAGCCACATCAATAGTGATGCCTTGCTCACGCTCTGAGCGCAAGCCATCGGTTAATAACGCTAAATTCACCTCCTCATGCCCTGAACGTTCACTTGCACGTTCAATAGCCTCCATTTGGTCTTCAAAAATTGCTTTACTATCGTATAATAATCTTCCAATAAGGGTACTTTTACCATCATCCACACTACCTGCAGTGGTGAAACGCAAAAGTTCCATATCAAGATATCCTGATTCTTTTCCGGACATATATTTTTTGTTTTTTTGAATGAATACTAAAAATAACCTTCTCTCTTGCGATCTTCCATTGCCGATTCCGAACGTTTATCATCCGAACGACCACCACGCTCTGTGGTGCGAGTAGAGGCTACCTCTTGAATAATGTCTTCCAACGAATTAGCCTCAGAAAGAGTTAAACCAGTACATGTCACATCACCAATGGTACGACAACGCACATGTTTAACCTCAATTTTCTCAGTAGGCTTAAGGGTCATACAAGGCTCTACCGCCATCCATTGTCCATCACGCATAAACACTTCGCGTTGATGTGTAAAATACAAATTAGGAAGTTCAATGCCATCCATAAAAATGTATTGCCACACATCCATTTCCGTCCAGTTACTAATTGGGAACACACGAAAATGTTCACCTATATTTTTTTTACCATTAAATATATTCCATAATTCAGGCCGTTGATTTTTTGGATCCCACTGTCCAAATTCATCACGGTGAGAGAAGAAACGTTCTTTAGCACGCGCTTTCTCTTCATCACGACGCCCACCCCCCATGGCAGCATCAAACTTATGTTTTTCTAGTCCGTCCAATAAAGTAATGGTCTGTAACTTATTCCTACTAGCATTAAATCCTTTTTCTTCGACCGCCCTACCGCTGTCAATAGAATCCTGAACTAACTCAACAATACATTTAGTACCTGTCTCAGCCATTAATTTATCACGAAAATCAATGGTCTCAGGAAAATTATGTCCTGTATCAACATGCATCAACACAAATGGCACTTTGGCAGGCCAGAACGCCTTACGCGCCAAATGAAACATAACAATTGAATCTTTACCTCCAGAGAATAGCATCACTGGATTTTCAAACTGAGCTGCCACTTCACGAATCACAAAAATTGATTCCGCCTCTAACTCCTTAAGGTGATTAATCCGATATTTATCCATAAAATTTATTTTCCTACTTTTTTAATAGATTTACATTAAAAACAAAATCAATTGGCAAAATGTTTAATTCCCAACAAAAATAAACGAACAAGCAACTTTGTTTTTACCCATTAATCATTTGATTTAGAGTAATTATACTTACCAACAAAAAATTAACTTGTGCAAATTTAACTATTAATACATGATTAAAAAAATTTTAACAGAAATGCTTGTGCAAAAATAAAACATACAAAAAAGGGAGTGTTTATTTAAACACTCCCTTTTTAGATACGATATAAAGAAATCTACTCTACAGCACTCTCTCCAACAAACTCTAAACCAATGTTGTATTGCTCCATGGCATGTTCGCTAATTCCTACATTTGAGAACCCTCCATCGTGGAAGAGATTCTGCATGGTAACCTTACGGGTGAAATCAGAAAACAGTGTCAAACAATAGTCTGCACATTCATCTGCATTAGCATTACCTAGTGGCGACATGCGATTAGCAAAATCTAACAATCCACCCATTCCTTTAACACCACTACCAGCAGTAGTCATGGTTGGTGATTGCGATACGGTATTTATACGCACATTACGCTCACGTCCGTAGATATAACCAAAACTACGTGCAATGGATTCTAACAAACTCTTAGCATCAGCCATGTCGTTATAACCATAAAAAGTACGTTGTGCAGCGATATAACTTAAAGCAACAACAGATCCCCATTCGCTAATGGCATCCATTTTATAACCTACCTGAAGTACTTTATGAAAAGAAATAGCAGAAATATCTAATGTCTTGTTTAGAAAGCCATAATCTAAATCTTCGTACTTACGCCCTTTGCGCACATTCAAAGACATGCCAATTGAATGTAGTACAAAATCTATCTTACCACCCAATGCTTCCATTGACTCTCTAAATACATTTTCAAGATCAGCTACACTCGTTGCATCAGCAGGAATTAATTTAGCCTCACATCTCTCACTCAATTCAACTACCTCACCCATGCGGCAAGCAACCAAAGTGTTAGTCAAAGTAAAACGAGCACCTTCTTCATAAGCACGTTCTGCAATTTTCCATGCAATCGACTTATCGTTAAGGGCACCAAATATAATTCCTCTTTTTCCTTTTAAAAGATCTAATCCCATATCCTTACTTATATTTTAAAGCGTAAATATACTGCTAATAAGATTAACATCACAAACGCCTTTTTATTTTTTTTATCTATTTTAAACATTTTACGCACACAGCCTCCCTACAAACAAGACAACACACTCACCACCTATATCTTACATACACACGAAAGCACTAGTTATTAAGCAACGATCGTGCATTTTTTAACGCCTCATCAGTCAATTGCGAACCACTAAGCATCTTGGCTACTTCAACCACACGCTCTTCAGAATCTAGTTTCACAATATGAGAAATAGTTTTCAATTCATTATCAACCTTATACACCTTGTAATGATTTTTCCCTTTAACGGTAATTTGCGGCAAGTGGGTAATACTTATCACTTGCATGCGTTTAGCCATATCGGCCATTATCACCCCCATTTTATCTGCCACTTCACCCGAAACACCGGTATCTATTTCATCAAAGATAATAGTGGGTAAATCGTTGGCTGCAGACAGTAGGGATTTAATACTTAACATCACCCTCGACATTTCTCCACCAGAGGCCACTTTTGATATGGAAGAGGGTTGTCCGTTTTTATTGGCAGCAAATAAAAACTCTATGCGGTCACTGCCTTGTGGCGTATATTGATTTAAAACCATATGTTCCACAACAAAACGAGCATGAGCCATCCCCAAATCAGCTAATTGAAGCTCTATGGCATCACTTACTTTTTTAAACACATTTTGCCGAGAGGCACTTAGACTATTGGCTAATAACTTAAGATCAGCCTCTTCTTTAATCAACTTATTTTGTAGATGCCCTAATTCAGCATCAAACAGGTTGACTTTATCTATTTTAGCAGCTAACTCATCTCTTAACACAATTAATTCCTCAACCGACCCCACCCTATTCTTTTGTTGAAGACTATATATCAAATCTAAACGTTGCTGAACCTTGGTAATTAACGCAGCATCAAATTCAATAGAGTCAGCCTTTACTACTATTTCAGAGTTTAAATCTTTTAAATCAATGTAAGCACTCTGGATACGTTGCTTCCACTCAGCCCCATCAGGCAAGTAAGCACTTACTTTATCTAATTTATGTACTGCATCCTGCAAAGCATCAACCACAGCATTGGGCTCTTCACCCAACAAGCTTGTAACAAAAACTAAGGCTGACTTTATTTCTTCTGCATGATTGAGTTGTTCCAAATCAAACTCCAACACCGCTTGTTCGCCCTCTTTCAAATGGGCGTCAAACAACTGCTGATACTGAAACTGCATGTAATCTAAATCGGCCTTTTGTTTATTATTCTCTTCAATAAGCAGCTCTATTTGCGCCTTTAACTTCTTATAAACACCATATTGCAACAGGTAAGACTCTAGCTTATCTCGATTTTTAGCCATTGAGTCAACCACCATCATGTGAAAATCGTTATTGCTCAACAATAAATTTTGATGTTGCGAATGCACATCAATAAGTAGGTTACCAATATCTTTTAAGAAATTCAAATTAACAGGAGTATCATTCACAAAAGCTCTTGATTTCCCATTAGGCAAAACCTCACGACGAATAATGCTTACCACATCATAATCCACATCATTCTCTAAAAAATAAGCTTTGATAAGCGGATTGTGAATTTGAAAAATACCTTCAACCACACATTTCTTATCGGCATCTAACAAAGCCGACACATCACTTCTTTGACCAAGTATTAAAGATAAGGCACCAAGCAAAATGGATTTACCAGCCCCCGTTTCTCCTGTAATAACACTTAATCCATCATCAAATACAATCTCAACAGACTCTATAAGAGCATAGTTAGATATAGAAAGTGATTTTAACATATCTTATTTATTAGCCTCGGTCAACACGTTATATTTCTTTTGATTAGCAGGATCAACCTCGCCAAGCAATTCAATAAGTTTGCCTTTTTCCATGGAAAAGGATTCTTCAAAAATCTTAACGATCTCATCGGCCTTAGCCGTAAAAAACAATTGGGTATAAAAAGAAGAAGGCTTTTGACGGTGAACTTTTTTGATCTGTTCTAAACTAGTTAAAACAGCTGCTCTTGCAGCCTCCGGCTTATCGCTCATGGTATCTAAGCCCAACCGATGGTACTCGTAATAACATTGACGCAAAGGCTTATGATACTGATTAAGGGCATTCTCCACTAGCCAATATCGGTTACGCTGACTCTCAAAAGACTTCCAACCTGTTTGCGTAGCCGACTGTGCTCTATTCACAATTTGTTCGGCTTGTTGAAAAAATGAAGTACCTCCATACAAACTATAAGAGTCGTAATCAATACCTAATACAACATAGGAATAGTAGGCAATTACTGCAATTAAATTTGAATCAAACGTATTAGGATTATAGATTATCGGTTCTCCCTCCACATACTTAAATTGCATATCTTGATCGATGTAATTAAACAACACCGAATTATAGGTGGAATTATAAACCGGACGACGAGCTTGAATGGAAATAGAACCCCTAAACTCATCTATAGATAAGGCCTCGGTGACATTTATCATCATATTACATTCAATACGTTCTTCGGGGCTAAATAAATCATCGGTCCACTTCTGATTATTCATAAACTCATTAAGCGACTTTTGTAGCGACTCAAACACTTTTTTATTTGAGCCTTGCACACTTTGAGAAACCACTTGTACAGAACATTGAAACTCTTGCGCCTCAACGTGCAGATTAGCAAGAAAAATCAACAACAAAACAATAGTTCGTATTCTATTCATCATCGTTATAAATATTAAAACTGAGTCTTTAGATAATTTACAATATCAACCGCCACATCAGCTTTGTTCTTTAACGTATATTCTAAAATTTTATTCTCTTTATCAAGGATGGTAATTTTATTGGTATCCACATTAAAGCCAGCTCCTGAGTCCTCGAGTGTATTTAATACAATAAAATCTAAATTCTTACTTACTAATTTTTTCTTCGCATTCTGTAGACCATCATTGGTCTCTAAGGCAAACCCAACCAAAATTTGCCCCTCTTTCTTCAATCGCCCTAGTTCGGCTGCTATATCACGAGTCGGCTTAAGCACAAGGTTTAGATCCTCCTTATCACGCTTATGCTTAGCATCAAAGACATGAGTTGGAGTATAATCAGCTACTGCAGCAGCCATAATAGCCCCATCTACCTGTGAGAATAACGAGATACACTGCTCAAACATCTGTTCGGCACTCACTACATTTATCCGATGGATAGATGGATGAGAAACCATTAAAACACTTGGTCCTGCTACTAAAGTCACCTCTGCACCTTGGGTAGCGAGTTGTTCGGCTAGAGCAAAACCCATCTTTCCAGACGAATAATTCCCTATAAATCGAACGGGGTCTATTTTTTCGTGCGTGGGGCCTGCCGACACCAAAAAGTGTTTGCCCTTAAGCGGCAATGGTGTATCTATATTTGCAAAAAAATCAGTGATCGTTTTTGTTATTACCTCTGGCTCAGCCATACGCCCTTTACCAACCAATCCGCTGGCCAACTCACCACTTTCAGGCTCAATAAAATGATTGCCATAAGACTTTAGCAACTCCATATTACGTAAGGTAGAAGGATGTTGATACATATCTAAATCCATTGCCGGTGCAATAAAAACAGGGCAGCGTGCTGACAAGTAAGTAGTAATTAATAAATTATCAGCCACTCCATTTGCCATCTTTCCCATGGTATTGGCAGTAGCGGGTGCTACCAACAATAAATCAGCCCATAAACCCAGATCCACATGGCTATTCCATGCGCCATTTTCGGGATTAAAAAACTCAACCAAAATAGAACGCCTAGACAAGGTAGCTAAGGTAAGAGGTGTAATAAATTCCTTAGCAAGAGAGGTCATCAAAACCTGCACTTCGGCGCCTTCTTTAACAAAAAGACGAACCAGCGATGCTGCTTTATAAGCTGCAATACTGCCGGTAACACACAAAACAATTTTCTTACCTTTAAGCATAGTGCAAAATAAAAAAAGATAAAAGAAAATATTGATTTCTTTTATCTTTCGATAGTTAAACTACTTATTCTTTAATTAACGTCCTATTTATAATCACGTTAACAGCTTTAATTAATCTTCACTTACTTCTGTAGAGGGATTACGAGAATACACGTCACCATCAACAAATTCTTGAGTTGCAATACAAACAGCTTTTGGCAAACGTTCGTAATAACGTGAAATCTCAATTTGCTCACGGTTTTCAAAAACCTCTTCTAAATTATCGGTATAAGAAGCAAACTCCAACAATTTTTTGTTAAGTTCTTCTTTTACTTCAACACTAATCTGATTGGCTCTTTTTGCAATAATTACGACTGACTCGTAAATATTACCAGTAGATTCAGACATCACGTTTTTATCCCATGTAATGGTAGATACCGGCGCACTTGACTTTTTGTAATCGATGGACATATTCTTAACTATTAATTATCTTCGTTAACTTCACTATGAATCATGGATTGAGCCGAATTTAAAATACGATCAGCCTTATCCTTATATTTACTTTCTGGATACTCGTTTGAAAAATTATAATATTCGTCAACCGCATCCCTAGCTCTTTCTTCTTGTTTTTCAATAACGCTTTTTTGCGCCTGTATATACTTAGATTCTAAGATAAGAAAAGATAACTCTTCTCTATACTTAGTATCCGGAAACTCACGTAAACTATTCTCTGACGCAATAACCGCAGATTTGTAATTATTACCCTGATAATCACCTAAGTTATAATACAATTTGGCATTTAAGTACGATTTGTACACCAACTTATCACGCATTTCATCCATCAAGTGAGTCACTTCATCAACCCTACCACTATTAGGATATAAGTTAATAAAAAGCTGAAATTCTTGAATGGCCTTATTTGTTTCTGCTTGATCCAAACGCGGCTTAGCAGATAAATTATAATACGAATATCCTATTAAGTATTGACACTCTTCAGCATGTTCTGAGGCTGGGAAATTACGCACAAACTCAGCATAATAATGAGCTGCCATGTGATAATCACCCATAAAAAACAAACAATTAGCATATTTATAATTCACATCCTCTAAACGATCTGAACCTCTATAGATATTAATCAATTCAGAAAATAATGAAGATGCTCTAACATAATCTTCCTTTTCATAATAGGCTAAGGCCGCTGGATACCACTTATCGTAATCGTGACTCTTTAACAAACGTTGATAATCACTACATCCACCCAATACTAATGAAAACAAAAAAACTAACAGTATATTTCTTAAAGTCATATTATTCTATTTCAGGTAGTTAATTAGTTTGTTAGCATTATATTGCTCACACTATCAATGACCATTAAAAATGCAAAGATATATTTTAGTTTATAACCTCACAACAATGAAAAACTAAATATTCAATATTCTACACGATCACCCACGTTAAAAAACGTTTCTTTAATAGATTTAGTATAGATGAATCACTTAAAAGTGACACAATAAATAAGCATGTACCATGAATATTTAAGTGTTGTTGGGTATTTTTTAGTGTATATAATTTTAATACCTAAGGTAAAACATTACATTTGCAACGAATTTTAAAAACTCAGCAAAGTGGATATTTTTGATAAGATAAAAGCAAGCATGGGGCCTTTAGGCCAATACGGAAAGCAAGCACATGGTTATTTTGCATTTCCTAAATTAGAAGGGGAAATAGGTCCTAAAATGAAATTTAGGGGCAAAGAGGTTCTTAACTGGAGCCTAAACAACTATTTAGGTTTAGCTAACCACCCTGATGTAAGAAAAGCCGATGCTGATGCGGCCGCAGAATTTGGCTTAGGTTACCCAATGGGTGCTCGCATGATGTCGGGACACACCACCAAACATGAGGAGTTAGAGTCTAAACTAGCCGAATTTGTTGGCAAAGAAGATGCTTACCTTCTTAACTTCGGTTACCAAGGGATGGTTTCTATTATAGATACAATTGCTTCTCGTAAAGATGTTATTGTTTACGACTCGGAGTCGCACGCTTGTATTATGGATGGTATCTTTTTACATAAAGCGAAAGGTGGCAAGAGTTTTGTTTTTGCACACAACGACATGGCTAAGTGCGAAAAGATGCTTGAGTTTGCAACTAAAAAAGTTCAAGAAACAGGTGGTGGTATTTTAGTAATTACCGAAGGTGTATTTGGCATGGCTGGTGACCTAGGTAATTTAAAAGCAATTGCAGATTTAAAAAAGAAATTTAACTTCCGTTTATTAGTTGATGATGCTCATGGTTTAGGTACTATGGGTAAAACAGGCGCTGGTGTTGGTGAGCATTTTGGCGTAAACGATGAAATAGACATCTATTTCGGTACGTTTGCTAAATCATTTGCTGGCATTGGTGGATTTGTTGCATCAAACGAACAGGTGATTAGTTATTTCAGATATAATTTACGTTCTCAGATATTTGCCAAATCATTACCAATGCCTATGGTTTATGGTTTGTTAAAACGTTTGGAGTTGCTACGCACTCAACCAGAGCACAAAGAGAAATTATGGACCGTGGTCAATGCGTTACAAAAAGGATTACGTGAGGCTGGTTTTAACATCGGTAAAACAGAATCGCCTGTTACACCAGTATTTCTTGAAGGTGACATTCCTGAGGCTACTCAAATAATTATGGATATGCGCGAGAACTACAATATTTTCTGTTCTATAGTGGTTTATCCTGTAATACCTAAGGATCAAATTATGTTACGTATTATCCCTACGGCTATGCATACTTTAGAAGATGTGGATTACACCATCAAGGCATTTACTGAAGTATTGGTAAAACTTAAAGCTGGTAAATACAAAAGCGATAAAATTGCAAACGTATTTTAGGTAACAACATACAAATGAGACAAAGGGGATGCAGGATATGCATCCCCTTTGTTGTTTTAATATACACCACTAAATACACAACAAAGACCGCGAATAAGTGCTATTCTCTGCTGGCTAGAAATTAAGAGGGACTTAATAGCATGTTAATACGAGGCGGCCTCCTATCCTCTATGCCACGTTTATCCATTAAACACAGACTAAAGTCGTATTAAACTCGGACTAAAGTCGCATTAAAGTCGGTTGAAACCGAATATGATTAGATATTAATCCAAATCATCCTTTACTTCATTTTGTTTTTAAGGCTTTCGAAAATGGGAGCTGTTGTATTTCAGTTTCCTCAATGTTAGCTACCTTATTTTGAAAGAGTTTTCTCAACGTCTAAACACTAAAACACAGTTAAGCCTCTCCTAGAATTGCAAATACAAGTTCTTTAGAGTATTTTTACGGCTTTACTTGTAAAAAAGATTTAATGACATCCAATACACAAAACGATCCCATGGGTTTGGCAGCAATGGACTATCTGCAAGGCCAACGAAATGGAAAAATACTGGTGCGCTCAAACATTGCCGAGGATGATTACATCCCTGCCGACTATCTTTTTCGCACCTTGGATGACATGCCCCAAATGGAACAAACAGCATTAGACTTGTGTATTGGTCAAACACTTGACATTGGTGCAGGAGTTGGTTCTCACAGTTTAGAGCTCAAAAAAAAAGGACTGAACGTAACCAGTCTCGACATATCACCCCTTAACTGCCAAGTAGCCAAAGCAAGAGGCCTACAAAATGTGTTAGAAGCTGATTTTTACACCCTCCCAACCACAACTAAATACGACACCCTATTGTTATTAATGAACGGCATAGGCATTGCCGGCACTTTAGCTAATCTGCCTTTCTTTTTAAATAAAGCCAAAGAGTTATTAACACCTAACGGACAAATTCTATTAGACAGCTCCGACTTGAAATACCTCTACGCCGATGAAGAAGGATATCTAGTGCCCTTGGGCGAATCGTATTACGGTGAACTCACCTACACCATGCGTTACAAAAAAGCCAAATGCCACCCATTTAAATGGCTATTTATTGATGCCGACTTGTTAGCATTAGTAGCAGAAGAGAATGGCTTTTATTTTGAAAAAATAATGGAAGGCCAACATTATGATTATCTGGCTAAACTATCCATTAAAAAATAGACGAAACT
>QKIO01000018.1 GCA_003251015.1 Bacteroidales bacterium | reverse complement strand
ATTAAGGTTAAGAAGGGTGATTCTGTTACCTATGGGCAAATCATTGCCTCTTCGGGTAATTCGGGGCATTCACCCTATCCACATTTACATTATCAACTGCAGGCTTATCCGTATATTGGTTCTGTAACATTAGATTATCCTATTAGCTCTTATGTGTTGCATCAAACTAATAACACGCAGTTTTTAACTCAGCAAAAACCTAATTTAGGAGATGCCGTTTCTAACGTATTGGTTAATTCATTAATCAATAATGCCTTTAATTTTGTGCCCGGAGAAATACTAAACTATAAGGTTACAGGGCATGCCAAGGAGCAAAGTCTTAAGTTGCACGTTAAGGTTAATGTTTACGGACAAGCCTATTTGTTTTGTGAAAAGACCAATTCGGTGGCTTATTTTGAAAAGAGTGATAATCAATACTATTTCACTCAGTACTATGGTAAGCGTTCGAGCCTTTTGTATTTAATGTTTCTGGCTTGTTATAAAGTTCAAAAAGGATTTTATAAGAACCTGGTTATTGAAGATGAATATCCTTTGCATTTGGTTTTTCCTAAATCTATTCTGTGGTTTCACGATTTTATAAGTCCTTTTGTGAGGCTGGTGAAGTCTAAGTTTTATTTGAGTTATGATTATATGGATGATGAGCTTTCGCCTAACGAAATACGTTTGCAATCGAAGGTAGAGAATCGTTTGCTGATGCGTCAACTTAAAGGTATGGCGTTTAACATCACCATACGTAAAGGTGGCCTTGAAAAACTCGAAGTGAAGCAAAATAATCAACTCATTACTATAGAGCGAGCGCATGAAAACTAATATTATAAGGCGCTTCATTTTTGGCAAACGGACGCTGCTTTTTGTGCTGTTATGTTACAGTACGTCTGTGTTTTCTCAAGATGTTGTTAGTCAAGAGTCGGTGGATATTCGCACCTATGAGTTGTATCAAAAAGGCGAGTGGTCTACTTTACTCAAGCAGGGTAATAAAGCACTTGATTTGGGTATCGATTTTTTTTACCTACGCATGCGGATGGGATATGCCTTATACATTCAGGGGAAATACCGAAGTGCTATTTACCATTATCAACATGCGTTACTGTTTGCGCCTAACGATATAGATGCACAAGCCTTGTTGATGCAATGTTATGCCTACTCGGGTAGAGGTAATGATGCCTTAAAGTTCTCCAGTCATATTTCGGTTAAAGGTTTACCTCAGTATGTAAAATCATACCATAAAGTGCTGTTGAGCACCAATGTGTTTTATACTTATAATACGAGTGAGTCTTCTTCTGTGCAACAGCAAATAGTAGAAGGACAGCAAGCCACAGAGGACGGTGTTCAAAAAGTATCTAATTCGTTTACTTTGCCACAATTTGGGGTATCTCATCGCATAGGGAAATCCATTGTTGTGAATCACCAATTTGCTTATTTGCAAAAAAGTGAGTTTGTGTATGGCGTCCATGGTGATTATATTTATACTTCTTATAACCAGCCCTTAGAACAGTTTGGCTACGACCTTAAAGTAGCTGTTACACCTGTTGTGGGTTTACAAATAATACCTTCGTTCTATTATATCTATGCATCATTGCCTATTTATGATGACCAAGGTTATGGCAAGGGTAAGGAAGGTACTCGTCAAAAAGTGACAACCTATGCAAATTCTTATTACTTTGGGAGTGTATTGGCTCAGTACGATTGGCGATGGCTCAAGGCTGGAGTGTCTTATGGAATTGGTAATTTGAATTCAATGAATCAATCACAAATAGGTCTACACGCCACTATTTATCCGTTTTCAAACCTTAATTTGTATTACTCTTTTGATGGGTATCATCAATATCAAACGTATCAATCAATAAATAGTCAAGCTCAGGTGCAGAAGCATTTGTTAGGGTTTAAAGTTTTTTCTCATTTATGGATGGAGGCCACTGCTACTTTTCCTGTTCATTCAAATTTTCATGATGTAAGTGCCGATGTGGTTTATAATGGCATTGAAGGTGTTGATAAGGAATATAACGTAAGAGCTATTGTACCAATGTGTAATAACCACCTTAGTTTTGTGCTTAACGCTGGGTACTATCAAGCCAAAACATCTTTTGTTTTAAAAACAAATCCATTTGATTGTCAGAATACATACACGTATACTAATTATAATTTATCGGGAGGTTTAATATGGAAACTATAAAGCGAATAACCTTTGTTCTTTTCTTCACTCTTTGTTTTGTAAATGCGAATGCACAACAAAACGAATATTCTAAAATTATTCAAGCTTTTAAAAATAGCTATATCAAAGAGTCTGCGGGTGATTTAACAGCAGCCATCAACGAACTTAAAACGGTTTATTCTGAGGATGCTTACGAAATTAATTTGCGTTTGGGTTGGCTTTATTATTCGCAAGGTGCTTACACCCTTTCAGAGGGCTTTTACTCAAGAGCCATCGCTTTAAAACCCTTTGCTTTAGAGCCAAAATTTGGTATTTGTTATCCACAATCAGCCTTAGGTTATTGGGATAAGGTGTTAAAGATTTATCAAGATATATTATTGGTGTCACCCAACAATACCTCGGCTATGCACCAGTTAGGTTTGATTTATTATGCACGTAAGGATTATACGGAAGCTGAAAAGTTGTTTTCTAAAGTGGTTAATCTATACCCTTTCGATTACGATGGTTTGGTGATGTTGGGATGGACTAACTTTCAACTTAAAAAGTTTAGAGAAGCAAAAGTGTTGTTCTCAAAAGCTTTGATGAACAAACCAACCGATGCCTCTGCATTAGAAGGACTTAGTTTGGTTAATTAATGGGATGATGCCCCATAACGACGGCGTGCGCTTTGATAGTCAATTCCATAAATTGCTTTTCGTTTAAACCAAACTTATTTGTTTTTAATATAACTTGATTAAGTATGATACAATAGAGGCCTAAACGCTCTTTCTTTTTGTAATAAACGACTTTATTTATGCAACAGACAAGTTGTTTTTTGCATAAAACGACTGAGTTTTAATAATAAGGTAGTTGTTTTTTAAACTTGGGGATTGCGTTTTTAAAACAAACTACTTACTTTTATATTCAGACGGGTTTGTTTTAATATCGCACGAGTTATTTTTTAAAACAGGCGACTTATTTAATGAAACAAGCATTAGTAAAAACAAAACTAACAACTTGATTATGCTAACTTTCAACTTCAGTCGTATTTTTAAGGCACGGGGAATTTTGATAAACCCTTCAGTTATCTTGTGAAAGTGGGGTATTCCGATAATTTTGCCACCAGAATTGTTAATAATCGCATGAAGCGATTAAATTTAGATGACGTTGAAAAGCTTTGTGAACTCTTTCAGTGTACTCCCAATGATTTATGTAGAATGGATACCCGAGAGTAAAGATAAAACGAACGACAAACATCCTTTAATTTCCATAAAGCATAGTAATCAAGTTGTTCAACTAACGCATATTTTAAACTCCGTACCTCTGGATAAGCTAAGCGAAATTGAAAGTATGATAAAGAAAGAGATGGAGAAATAACATACGCCGATTATCAAACACATCAAAAACAGCCCTGATTGTAGTATATTCGAGCGTTGTAGCCCACTGCAATTTTTGTGTGTTGTGACAATTAAACACATCATTGTTGGCTACTATTTTTAAACCTTACGTTAGAAATAAATTTTTCCACCAATTAACAAGATGTTAGTTGGTGGATTTTTTGTTGTGTAAATTGTGGTTTGTCTATTGTGTTAGTTACTTAACTTTCATTGCAATGCCCGAAACCATAAGAAATACTTCATCTGCTTTTTGTGCGATGTGTTGATTCATCCATCCTTGTAAGTCGGTGAATTTGCGTTGTATCTCATTCTCAGGCATCCCTCCTAAACCTATTTCATTGCTTACAAAAATAAAGGTGGCGTTTTGCTTAATTAGTTGGTCAAACTCAGTTTTAGCCTCCTGTAACGAAAGGTCTATATCACTGTTATTATCAAAATAAAAGTTGGTTA
>QKIO01000025.1 GCA_003251015.1 Bacteroidales bacterium | reverse complement strand
TGCCATGCCAGCATTATCGATGGCATTCGCTTAAGTACGGCAGACCATATTCGATATCGCCATTTAGATTACGTTCAGTTACGCGACATACTCCAAAAGAAACGCCATCTCTACCAACATGTTTTTATTGTTACCGAATCGGTTTTTAGTATGGATGGCGACCAGGCTGATGTGCGCGAATTGGTTGCAATAAAAAATGATTTTTCAGCATTTTTATATGTGGACGAAGCGCATTCGGTAGGTGTGCGTGGCATCAAAGGCTTGGGAACCTGTGAAGAGCAAGGTGTGCTGGCTGATGTTGAAATTATAGTTGGCACCTTCGGTAAGGCTTTAGCGTCGGTGGGCGCCTTTGCTGTTTTTAGTGCTACGCTCAAGCAAATGATGGTTAATAAAGCTCGTACATTATTATTTACCACTGCCTTACCACCCATTAATGTGGCATGGACTCAATTTGTGCTTCAACGTATTCCAGCGCTTACAGAAGCTCGTGAGCAATTAAAAATGTTGGGACAAATGATGAGTTCAACACTTACTCAAGAAGGATTTCCAACGCAGGCTTCACATATTATGCCCGTGGTGGTGGGCAGCAATCATGCTGCGGTAGAGCTTTCAAACTATTTGCAGCAACAAGGCTTTCTGGTATTTGCCATTCGTCCCCCCACAGTGCCAGAAAATACGGCTAGAATTCGTTTTTCGCTCACGGCCAACTTACGAGCAGAGCAGCTTATCGAGGTGGTCAAGGCGGTAAGTTATTACATCAAACCAACCAATGATACTGTTTAATTTTTAAAGCCTAAGAATGAAATACCAATGGTTACATCAAACAAAACACAAACAATTACTCCTGTTTTTTAGCGGTTGGGGATGTGTGGCGTCTGATTTTAAACACCTTGTTGCTGAACAGTATGATGTGTTAATGATTTACGATTATTTAACCATTGACCTGCCTCTTGAGCTTAAAGAGGTGTTAAGCACTTACGATAGCGTGAGTGTCGTTGCTTGGTCGTTTGGTGTGTGGGTGGCTCAAGCTACCTTGCCAGTCTTAAATCTACCCCTTGGTAAAGTGATGGCCATTAATGGCACTCTCAAACCAGTGGACGATGCTTTTGGTATTCCTATTGCCATTGCACAGGGCACTTTAGCTAATCTTTCAGAACGGAACCTGCTTAAATTCCAACGTCGGATGGTATCCTCTGCCGAAACATGGACTCGTTTTTCAGCCAACAGACCAGTTAGTGATGTGCTTATTTTAAAAGCAGAGTTAGCTGCTTTATATCATCATTTTGTAACTTTTCAAAGTGAGAATAGTATGTATAGCGATGTGGTTATTTGCTCTAATGACCTTATTTTTTCAAGTGATAATATGATTCGTTTTTGGGATGATAAATTAGAGGTTATTTCATTGCATGAAAGCCATTTTTGCTTTTATGCCTTTAACTCTTGGGATGAAATAGTTAATTTATCTGCCAATTCACCACAACCGTGTTCTTGATATGTCCGTTATGCCCAATAATAATTCCATAGTCATTAATAAAGAATTGGTGCGCCAGCGGTTTGCAAATGCCTGTGTTACCTACAATCAACATGCGGTGGTGCAGCGTGAGATGGCTTACGAATTAGTGATGTTGGCAAAAAGATACGTGCCTCATCAGTTACTTAAGACCACAGAATTAGGGTGTGGTACAGGCTTGCTTACCCATCAGATTGTACAAGCGTTTGATGTGGTTGAATATGTGGCAAACGATATGGTTGAAGAGGTTATGTTTTCAACACTGGCTATTTTGTGTGATGGCGGGGTTAAAAACTGTTTTTTCTTACCTAATGATATCGAGAAAATGGCGCTGCCCACTGTGCAAAATGTGATTTGGTCGGGTGCCGTTATTCAATGGATTTCTGACCTAAAATCATTTTTCGAAAGAGCAGCTGAAAGTCTTGTGGACGATGGTTTTTTAGTGGTATCCTCTTTTTTGGAGGCTAATTTTCACGAAATAAAAACCATCACAGGAAAAGGGATAGAATATAAAACATTGGATTGCATTTTGGCCTTAGCCAATGATTATTTTGATGTAGTTGAAGTTAAACACTACAAACGTCAGTTGTTTTTTTCTTCTGCTGCCGAAGTGTTACGTCACATGAGTTTCACTGGCGTTAATGGGGTCTCTTCAAAATCGTGGACGCGCAGCGACCTATTGCAATTTGAAAAAACTTATCTTAATTTCAAAACTGAAGAAGGATACCCACTTACTTATCATCCAGTGATGATGGTTTTTAAGAAACGGAGTTTGCTTGTTTGAAAATGTTTATTAGAATTATCAAAACACTACGAAAAATGAAAAAATATGCAAATGATATGATTGCTGGTGATGTATTTCACCCTTCAGAAACCATTCGTGATGAAATGGAAGCGCAAGCAATAAAACAAGTAGATTTAGTGAATGCAACTGGTTATAACAAATCTCACATTAGTCTTTTGCTTAATGGCAAGAGAGGTGTGACGATTCAAATAGCTATGGCTCTGGAAAAAACATTGAATATTTCGGCTGAGTTTTGGATTAGACTTCAGAAGAATTACGAATTGCAAATGGAGCTGTCAGAACTTCAAAAACATAAGCATGCCTCGTAATTAATAGTCCGTATTCTCACTTTGTTTTGATAGGGAGCGAATTTTGCCTAAACACCACACCATGTCTACTTTTTTTATAACCGCAATAGATACCGATGCTGGCAAAACCATTACAACTGGTTTGTTGGCTGCTTATATGAAATCCTTAGGGTTGGATATCACCACCATGAAACTGGCACAAACGGGATGTGTGAACATCTCAGATGATATCACCACCCATCGTTTTTTGATGAGCGAACCATTAAGTAATGATGATGTCAATGGAGCTTCATGCTCTTATCTGTTTAGATTTCCCGCATCGCCGCATCTTTCTGCAGCCATGGAAGAGCAAGAGATAGACCTAGAAAAACTAATTAATGACATCCGAAACATCCAACAAAAATACCAACACGTCTTGGTGGAAGGGGTAGGTGGTTTGATGGTTCCGTTGACCAATTCTACTTTGGTAACTGATTTTATCGTGACTCATGATTTCCCTGTTATATTAGTTACATCGGGGCGTTTGGGTTCTATTAATCACACCTTGTTAACGTTAGAAGTGCTAAAGCATAGAGGCTTGAGTTTGTATGGTGTGGTGTATAACAATTACCCCGTTACAGCGCCTGAAATTACGGATGAATCGCGTTTGTATTTGCAACGAGCGGTCAAAAATTACTTTCCTGATGCCTTATGGGGTGAAGTGCCTCAGATAAATATGGAACATCCTCCTGTGTTTATTGA
>QKIO01000276.1 GCA_003251015.1 Bacteroidales bacterium | reverse complement strand
GACTCAAACAACAATTACCTCTGCACACTACAATTCGAACACGAATACAATCACACCACAAGCAAAGATCACCTTTTTTTTATCATCAGTCTCGTTGCCCTCATCCTTCTATTAATTGCTGCATTTCGCACCTTAACAGCCATCAATAACATTAGGTGGGAGGAGCTAAAGTTACTAGTGGCCAGCTTATTTTTGTTGGCCATCTATTTAGTTTTTATCAACTTTAGTATTCCAGAGAGCTTTATTCAATGCCCAATATTCTCGCCATCCACCTTTGCTGTTTCTGTATGGTTACCATCGTTAGCCGCTCTACTAGTGCTTGCGTGTTTAGGATTAGTATTTGCATTTTGGTTCAATCGCTTTTACAGTTATCAAATTAGAATTGCCAATATTTCTAAACGTTGTCATATCAAATTTATCCTTGCCCTAGCTGGCGCCTTATTATTATTCCAAGGATGTAATAAATTAGTGAGTTTACTCATCGAAAACTCATCTAACTCATCATTATTCTTCTCCATTAAAGACTTTGACGAGATAACCTTTATTGGCATATTCACTCTAACCCTATTATACATTTCGTTTGCCCTTATTCACGAACGCATCATCTTAGTATTTAAATCACATCTTTATTTTAAAGAAATAGCACTGATCACTATTAGCATTACCGCGTTTACTTTTCTAATTTTTTGGTTACTAAAATGGGAAACGACATGGGTGAGTTATTTGTTTTTTATTGCTCTAACTGCAGTGCAAGCGCTAGCCAATAGAAATGCCAAAAACAAAATACCATACAGTATCTTTGTGTTAATCGTGTTCCTCTTTTCGAGTTTTGCCATTTACTCACTCTACTCAAAAAACATAAAAAAAGAGGCCAGTAATAGAGAATTACTCATTGAAAACCTGGCCTTCAAACTCACCAAAGAAACCGACCCCATTGCCGAAATGTATTTAAGTGAGATAGACTCCAAAATAAGCACAGACAGTATACTAAGCAATATGATGCATCAAACAACATTAAACGATGTGCAAATACGAGAGTACATACACAAAACCTACTTTGAAGGATACTGGAATAGATACGAGACTCAAGTGGTCACATGCTGGCCTAAAGCAGCTCTTTTAATTGAAGGCTCCAACAACACGGTAGATTGTTACAATTACTTTAGTGAGATCGTATTAAAAACCGGTGTACAACTAAAGCCTACCAATAATTTTTACTTTTTAGATAATGAAAACGGGCGCATCACCTATTTTGGGAGACTCCACTTTTTCGAAAACGACCCTATTTATGCCACCACCTTATACATCGAAATAAATTCAAAACCTTATTTTCAAGGCTTGGGATATCCTGAGTTACTTACCAGCCATCAAGAACAATTAAACTATAGTGCGCTAGAGAATTATTCGTTTGCTAAATACATCAACAATAAAGTTGTAAAACAACATGGCTCCTATCGCTTTCCTGTAAACATTGAAAGCCTAAAGTTATCCACCCAAGAAAAGCATTTTTCGTTGTCTGATGGGATGTCACATCTCATCTATCACCCCAACAACAAAACAACCATCATATTAAGTCGTCAGGATATCAAACCTTTTCATGTATTATTGATATTCTCGTCGTTTTTTGTACTGTTCTTCCTCTTATTATTTGTATCCCATTCTTTATTGAGGGATAAAAAAGCAACTTCACAAAAAACATCCATCCAAGAGCGAATGCAATTTACCTTCGTAGGGATGATGATGACACTCTTGTTAATTATGGGTGTGAGTATGATTAGTTATTCTGCCTATCAGTTTAAAGAGAAGAATAATCAAATGTTATCTCAGCGCTTAAAATCTGTATTGCTAGAGCTGGAGCAAAACGTTGGTAAGGAGTCGTCTATATCCACACAAATGGAGGAATACCTGCAATATTTATTACAAAAATTCTCCAATGTCTTTTATAGCGATATTAATCTCTACAGTCCCGAAGGACACTTAATAGCCACCTCAAGGCCCGAATTATATCAAAAAGGATTAACGGGCACAACCATAAATCCGGAGGCCTATAACGCATTAAAGTTTAGAAACCAAAACGAATTTATTCATCAAGAAGCCATTGGTGAATTACAATACACCTCGGCATACATCCCCATTTACAATAACAACAATGCTCTTTTGGGTTATTTAAACCTACCGTATTTTATAAGCACCACCGAGCTTAAAGAACAATTATCATCCTTAATAATAGCGGTTGTTAACGCCTACTTATTATTTACTTTATTTGCCATTGGCTTAGCTGTTTTTGTGAGTCAACGCATTACTCGGCCTTTAAAACTTATTCAAGAGCGCTTGGGTAAAATTAGACTAGGCAAACTCAATAAAAAAATAGAGTATAAGAAGGAAGACGAAATTGGTAGTCTAGTAGAAGAGTATAATCGAATGGTGGATGAATTGGAAAAAAGTGCTGAAAAACTAGCCCGCTCAGAACGAGAATACGCTTGGCGCGAGATGGCACAACAGATTGCTCACGAAATCAAAAATCCACTTACCCCAATGAAGTTGAGTGTGCAATATTTAGGCAAATCACTTCTAAACAATCCCGATGATTACGATAATGTATTAGAACGCTTTTCGCAAACCATGATTGAGCAAATAGACCAGTTGCATATTATTGCCAATGCGTTCTCCAACTTCGCCAAAATGCCTGAGGCAAAAAGACGTAAGGTAAACATCATTAATAAATTACAGAATTCCATTTCCTTATACGAAAAAAGTGACCCAAACACGACGTTTGAACTAAGCACCTCTCATAATATACTGTGGGTAAAAGCAGACCCAGACCAACTTCTTAGTATCTTTAATAACCTATTTAAAAATGCCATTCAAGCCATACCAAACAACAGAAAAGGTGTGATAAAAATAGCAGTAAGCGAGGAAGACAACATGGCTAAAATAACCATCTGCGACAATGGTTGTGGAATAAGCGAAGAGGTTAAAAAGAAAATATTCACGCCCAATTTCACCACAAAATCAAGCGGAATGGGGTTGGGTTTAGCCATTGTGAAAAATATAGTACTAAATACAGGAGGCAATATTTGGTTTGAAACAGAAGAGGGCGTAGGCTCTTGTTTTTATATTGTTATACCCATCATCAAAAACAACATTATTAACTAATATCATCCATGTGAATGATGTTATTTAAAATGGCATACACTGTTAAACCTGACACGGTTTTAATTCCCAATTTACGAGTGATATTTTTTCTGTGTGAGATCACAGTGTGCATGCTAATAAATAATTCGTTAGCAATTTCCTTATTTGTTTGCCCTAAGGCTACGTGCTTAAGAATAAGTCGCTCGCGCGTGCTAATCTCCTCAGATTC
>QKIO01000072.1 GCA_003251015.1 Bacteroidales bacterium | reverse complement strand
TACTTTACGTAACCCTTTGTATCACTGGACTCATCTGGAGCTGCAGCGTTATTTTGGCATTACAGATTTGTTGAGTCCCCATTCGGCTGATGTCATTTACCATCAGGCCAATGAGCTCTTATCAAACCCAGAATACCATGTGCAGGGTCTTTTGCAAAAGATGAATGTAACAGTTGCCTGCACTACCGATGATCCTATTGATTCGTTAGACTACCACAAAGCTTTAGCTGAGCAAAAGTGTTTTACCAAGGTATTACCCACCTGGCGACCCGATAAAGCCTTGGATATTGATAAGGGCGATAGTTACACGTCTTACATCCATCAATTAGCCGTAGCAGCTGATATTAACATTAGCACCTATGCTGATTTGCTCGCTGCCTTACGAAACCGTCACGATTATTTTGCTTCCGTGGGGTGTCGGTTATCCGATCACGGTATTAGTGAGTTTTACGTAGCGGACTATACGGATTTAGAGATCGATCGTATCTTTCAAAAAAGCAGAGCCAATATGTCCATCACCGCAGATGAAGTGCTTATGTTTAAATCGGCTTTGTTGTTTGAGTTGGGGGTGATGAACCACGAAAAGGGATGGGTGCAGCAGTTTCATATTGGTCCTTTGCGTAACAATAATTCGCGTTTGTTTAAGGTTCTTGGTGCCGATACTGGGTTTGATTCGATGGGCGACTTTTCTTATGCACAGGCTCTATCCAAGTTTTTAAACCGCTTGGATGCGGATAATAAACTCACTAAAACCATCCTCTATAACATCAACCCTAAAGATAATGAGATGATAGCCACCATGACAGGTAATTTCCAAGATGGGAGCATCCCTGGTAAAATACAATTTGGTTCGGGTTGGTGGTTTCTCGACCAGAAAGACGGTATGGAGCGTCAATTAAATGCCTTATCAAGCCAAGGTTTATTAAGTCGTTTTGTGGGCATGTTAACCGACTCGCGTAGCTTCTTGTCGTTTCCTAGACACGAGTATTTCCGACGCATTTTGTGTAACTTACTTGGTAATGATATTGAGAAGGGCCTTCTGCCCAATGATCTACCATTGGTTGGTAAGATGGTGGAAGATATTTGTTATAATAACGCCAAGGATTATTTTAAATTTTAAAACAAGATGATTAATAGGATCTAGTTTATTGGTTGTTCTTTGATGGGTATACAATTCGTTCTGTTGTGAGTTTATTTCGAATGCTTCTTAAATCAGGTTAATAGAGAATATATACGAGTATTCTTTCTCCCAATAAGAACTCAGATGATATTGGAAACATAAACAAAAATAATATATGAAACTTCTATTTAGTTTAATCCTAATGGGTTTTGCGTTTTCATTCGCTGGTTTTGCGTTCGATTATACGAAGATGACCTATTCGCAAGTAGGATACGATTGCCAGTTACCAAAGCATGCTATGATACAGCATGTAGATTCTTCGTTTTTAAGCAATCAGGCTTCGTTTAAACTTAAACGTTTATCAGATGACAAAGTAATAGTGGTAGGAAGGGTTGGTTTGTACTATAAAAAGTGGTCTAAATTCTTTTGGAATGTAGATTTTTCTGCTTGTCAAAAAGCAGGAGAGTATTATCTGGTTATTTTAGATCATGGACAGGTCATTTATCAAACGTCAAAGGATTTGCCTATTCACATTGATTCAAATTTATTGTGGAATAAAACATGGTACCTTACGGCTTTGTGGCATCTCAACATAAGAGATAGTTTGAGTTATAAACCCGAAGGGGGCTGGAAAGATTGTGGAAGTCCCTTACAAGAGGTGAGTAGTCATGTGATTATGGTGAACGCTTTGTGTGATTTATTGGAATTAAATTCTGATTTGTTATCTGCTCACAACAAACAAGAAATCATGCACCATTTGGTTGTGGGTAGTGAATACATAACTCTTTGTCAAGATAAAGCCACAGAGTTAGGGTATCAAGAGGGGGCTGTTGTGCATGAGGTACGCGAAAATCTAAAAGTTGTAACGGGTAATGTAGCAAAAACGGCTATGATATTGGCTCGTGTGTCTCGACTTATTAAAGATCAAAATCCTGTTAAAGCGATTGAATATAAACAACGTGCCATTAAATCGTATCAATGGATAACTAAATATGGCCCAGTTTTGCATTGGGAACAAACGGATAACTTTGCTATTACGCACGGTGCCCCATATGGGATGTATAAACCTCCTAAGGAATTTATGACTCGCGATCTACTGATGCTGATGTGGGCTTCGCTTGAATTGTATAAGGGGGGCGAGTTGGCTTATAAAGACCACGCCGTAAGTTATGCCCTTAAAATAGGAAAGCGTCAGGTTCCTAATGGTAGAGCTGAAGATGGGTTATATGGTCATTTTTATACCTATGACTCCTATGATTTTACCGAAAAAGCAAATATTCATTGTGGGGCGTGGAACGCCAATTACAAGGCATATAACCAAGGAGGACACTTTCCTCATTATATAATTCCACTAATCGAAATGACTCATTTGTGGCCCTATCACCCTGACGTGAATTTATGGCAGAAGATAGTTTATGATTTTGCTTACCATTATTTTTTGCCTGCTACAAATCAAAATCCGTTTAAGATATTGCCAGCAGGTTATTATCAAGGTCAAGGTTTGCTCAATTGGAGTGGTTGGTACCATGGGCATAATAAGATTTTTGGGTATGCAGCGGGTTTAGCTATGGAGTTTTATCATCTTTATCGTGATCCCGCATTTATGGAGGTGGCGCTTGGTAATCTTCAATGGATAACTGGATTACACTCCGGCTTTTTTACGAATAATCCAGAGTTTTCGGCTAGTATGATAGTGGGTGTTGGAAACGTATCAAAAGCCGATTGGGATGCCATGAATGGCACTATAACTAATGGTTTCGAATCGTTTTCTCAATTTTCCTTAACAAAACCCAATAAAGATACTGATTTACCTCTTGTTTTTGGTGATGAAGGAGGCATTCATCATACGGCAGGATGGATCAGTGGTCTTACGCGTTTGATGAAATATAAATAGCAAAGACAGATACAATCACGGTAATAGATATTATAATTGGACTCATATGCTGGAAAAAACGTGGCGTTGGTTTGGCCCAAAGGATACAATTTCGTTGGCTGAGATAAAACAGTTGGGGGTGGAAGGCATTGTGACTGCTTTGCATCACATTGGTAATGGGGAAGTCTGGCCGGTGGAAGAGATTATGAAGGTGAAAAATGATGTTGAAGCTCATGGCATGCGCTGGAGTGTGGTAGAAAGCTTGCCTGTTTCGGAAGGAATTAAAACGGCTAATGCCGACCGCCAACGCCTCATAGATAATTATAAACGATCTCTTCAAAACCTTGGTTTATGTGGAATTGATACAGTATGCTAT
>QKIO01000362.1 GCA_003251015.1 Bacteroidales bacterium | reverse complement strand
TTGAAGAAAATATTTAACTAGCTTTTTCATAATGTTTTGCATGTAAATCAATGGTGTTTATTTACAGGTGTCTAATATACGTATTTATTTGAGTTTAAGTCCGTCTCTTACTTTTTTAGGCAGGCCTGCTATCACCATTTCGTACGAGTGGTCGATGAGTTCTTTAATAAACGAATAATCTAATAAACCATCCAAACGAACTGTGTTCCAGTGTTTTTTGTTCATGTGAAAACCAGGTGTTATTTCAGGGTATGATTCGCGCAGCTCAATGGCTTTTTCTGGGTCGCATTTTAAATTGACAGATGGTGAGCCTTCAAGGGTGGTGAGTGCAAACATCTTGCCTGCTACTTTAAATACTAAAGTGATTTTGTCAAAGGGAAACTCCTCTGTTACTCCTTTCTTCTCAATGCAATAGTCGCGTAATTCTTCTATGTTCATATAACAATTTATAAGGTAGGATGAAAGGCTTCTTCTAAGTGTTCTATTTCCCAATCGTTGTCTTTTGGCATGATGGTAATTACATCAAAACGAACCTCTTCATGGATATCATGTTCAATGATGTAGGCTTCTGCGGCTTCAACGATTAGTTTAATTTTACCATTGGTGATGGTTTCTTTGGGATTTTCCCATTCTTCACTGGTGCGTGTGCGTACTTCTACTATAATTAATAACTCATTGTGCCATGCGATGATGTCTATTTCTTTTGGGTAATGGCGCCAGTTGCGTTCTGCTATTTCATACCCTTTTTGTTCCAGGTAGTTGGCCGCTATCTCTTCACCTTGTTTGCCGAGTTCGTTGTGTTGTGCCATAACTAAAACATTAATTTGGCCGATTGTTGAGTTATTTCTAGACTGACCTCTTGTCCAAAAACCAGTGGGTAGTTGATGTTGGTGTGTCCTGCAGGAAAATTAAATAACACTGGGTAGTCGTATTCAGCCACTGCCTCTTTAATTATTTCGTAGGTGTCTAAGCCAAAGGGCGAGTCGTTATCTTTCATGTCAGAGAACTGACCTACCACCAAACCATTTAGCTGGCTTAGGATGTTGCCCACTTTTAAGTTATGCATTAGTCTGTCGAGATGATAAAGGTATTCGCCTAAATCTTCAATAAAAAGAACTTTCCCTTTAGGATTAAAGTCATAGGGGGTGCCTCTTAGTGTTTGCAGTAAGGTTAAATTCCCTCCAGTAAGTAGTCCGTTGCTAGTGCCTAATCTATTTAGTGGGTGTGGGCTGATGCTGTAACTAGGTAATTGACCCGTTAAGATGTTGAAGAGTTCTTTTACTTCAATATCATCAGCTGTTTTGTTGGGATAGTTCTTGGGCATCAAGCCATGGATGGATGATATGCCATGTTTGTTTTGTAAGCAGGCATGCAAAACGGTGATGTCGCTAAATCCAACAAGCCATTTGGGATGATTAATAAACCGGGTGAAGTCTAATCGGTCGATGATGCGAATACATCCATATCCACCCCTAATGGCAAAGATGGCTTTTACCACAGGATGGTCTAACATCTCTTGAAGGTCGGCAGCACGTTGGGTATCGGTGCCTGCAAATTGATGAAAGGTCGCCTCAGCGTGCTTGCCAATGATTACCTTGTAGCCAAGGTTCACTAAAAACTGTTGTGCATAAACAATGGTCTCGTGGTCTGTTTTGCCTGATGGAGCAACGAGTGCAATGGTGTCATTTTTTTTTATGTGAGCAGGTAATATCATCTTAAGTGCCTGTGTGTGTTTATTGGTATAAGGAAATTTTAAGCATACGAAATATATAAATAAATGATAGGATGCCTATCTCTATTCTAACTATCTGTTATATCTTTGTGAAATTATAAAAATGCCCCGAATGAATGGGTATTAATGCTGTAAATGTATCATCTTTTCACAAATACTATACTACTAGTTTGTGTGGTCGAATAATAAAATTAGTCATGAAGCAATCACAAGATTTCAAAAGAACCCTCGTTACAACCGCTCTACCTTATGCCAATGGGCCTGTACATATTGGCCATTTGGCAGGCGTATATGTGCCCGCTGATATTTACGTGCGTTACTTACGCATGAAAGGGGAGGATGTATTGATGATTGGGGGTTCGGATGAACATGGCGTTCCCATTACCTTAAAAGCCAAACGTGAAGGGGTCACACCTCAAGATGTGGTCGATAAATTTCACGGCATCATTAAACAATCGTTTGCTGATTTTGGAATTACCTTTGATGTGTATTCGCGTACCAGTTCTGAGGTGCATCATCAAACCGCTTCTGATTTTTTTAAATTGCTTTATGATAAGGGCGAATTTGTAGAAAAAGAAACAGAGCAATATTTTGACGAGGAAGCGAATCAGTTTTTGGCCGACCGTTACATCACTGGTACCTGTCCGCATTGTAAGAACGATGGTGCTTATGGCGACCAGTGCGAAAATTGTGGTACATCATTAAATGCCACTGATTTAATAAATCCCAAGTCGGTGGTTTCGGGTTCTAAGCCTGTGATGAGAGCCACTAAACATTGGTATCTTCCGCTCGATAAGCACGAGGCATTTCTTCGCCAGTGGATACTGGAAGAACATAAAGAATGGAAGCCTAATGTGTATGGCCAGTGTAAATCATGGTTAGATTTGGGTTTACAGCCTCGTGCCGTAAGTCGCGATTTAGATTGGGGTGTGCCTGTGCCAGTAGATGGCGCCGACGGTAAAGTGTTGTATGTGTGGTTTGATGCACCTATTGGTTATATCTCGGCTACCAAAGAGCTGACGCCTGAGTGGGAAAAATACTGGAAGAGCGATGAGTCTCGTTTGTTACATTTCATCGGGAAAGATAATATTGTGTTTCATTGTATTGTGTTTCCAGCCATGTTAAAGGCCGAAGGGTCGTTTATTTTGCCAGAGAATGTGCCAGCTAACGAGTTTTTAAATTTAGAAGGTGATAAAATATCGACTTCGCGTAATTGGGCGGTGTGGTTGCATGAGTATCTACTCGATTTTGAAGATAAGCAAGATGTATTGCGTTACGTGTTAACGGCTAATGCACCCGAAGCTAAGGATAACGATTTTACGTGGAAAGATTTTCAGGCGCGTAACAACAGTGAGTTGGTGGCTATCTTGGGTAATTTTGTGAATCGGGCGGTGGTGTTAACGCATAAGTATTACCAAGGTGTGGTGCCAGCGTATGGTGAATTAACCGAATATGATCAAGCTGCCTTAGGCGAAATACCAGCTATTGTAATACGTGTGGAGGCTGCTCTAGAAACCTTTAAGTTTAGAGAAGCCGTGCGCGAAATGATGAACTTAGCCCGTTTGGGTAATAAATATTTGGCTGATTGTGAGCCTTGGAAGGTGCAAAAGACCGATCCTGAGCGAGTGAAAACAATTATGTTTGTGTCACTTC
>QKIO01000059.1 GCA_003251015.1 Bacteroidales bacterium | reverse complement strand
TAAAACACCAACTTTCACTATTTCTCGACATAACAATTCCATTTCAAAGTGAAAATTAAACGTAAAATACCTTATTGAAAAAATTAAGAACTAATAATTTCTCTTTTAACACCTGCTCATTAATAACTCATGAGGTGGTAAAAGAGGCTTTGCATTTAAGTTTATGGAAACAGAGATCAAAAAATATTCATTTAAAGAAGGCCTAAAACTAGAGTTTGAAATTCTAGACTTAGAACAAGTTTATCGTTCTAAAAAGGAGATGATGACTCAACCTCACCGTGCCCAATTCTTTCATATTGTGTGGATTGAAAAAGGTAGTGGCACACATTTTATTGATTTTAATCCTGTTTTGATTGAGGACAATACGGTGTTTTTTGTACCTCAAAATTCGGTTAATAAATTTGATGCCAATGGCTCCTATAAAGGGAAAGTCATCCTATTTACGGATAGTTTCTTTTGTAAGAACCAACAGGATGCTCAATTTCTGAACACCAGTCTATTATTCAGTAATATTTACCCTATCGCTAAAACGATGGTAAATCCGCTTGGTGGTGAATTAAAATCATTGATAAATGGGATGGAATCGGAATATCAACGCGAAAGCGATGCGGCTCAATATCACATTCTGCATAATATGTTGCATATCTTCTTGTTGCAGGCTGAACGAGATATGAAAAAGCAAGGTGTAGAAGAATTAAAACAAGGTGTTAATTTTGACAACCTACTAAAATTCAAAGAACTGTTAGACACTAACTTCCGTATAGAAAAATCTGTTAAAAAATATGCCTCAGATTTGAATCTCTCTGAGAAACAACTTCATAAATCCACCACAAGCCTGCTCGACAAAACACCAAAACAAATTATTGATGAGCGTATCTTGCTCGAAGCAAAACGTTTGCTGGTACACAGCAAACAATCAATAAAGGAAGTCGCCTACGAATTAGGTTACGACGAACCAACCAACTTCATTAAATATTTCCGTAAACACCTCCATTTTACCCCTGCAGAATTCAGAGAACGTAACTAATACTTTACATTTTCGCCCTTGGGGAGTAAATGTATCACACAAGGGAGTATTGTTACCTTTTTACGCCTTTCCATTTGCTGTTTCTTTGTAATGTAAATTAAAACAACTAAAAATGATCAAATTAATTAGCATTACAGTATTAACACTTGCTTTACTTTCTTCATGTGAGGCAAAAAAAAAGAATGACAAAATGGAACTATCAAACAAACAAAAAGTAGTTGAGCTTTTAAAAAGCATAGAAACAGGAGCTCAAGAACCTATTGCATTTATTAATGCCAACAAGTATATTCAGCACAATCAGAATGTGGCCGACGGTTTAGCTGGGTTTGGTGCCTTATTACAACAAATACCAGCTGGTACGGCCAAGGTTAACACCATTCGTGTTTTTGGTGATGGCAATTATGTCATTGCACATACTGATTATAACTTTTTTGGACCTAAAATAGGCATTGACATTTTCCGTTTTGAGGATGGATTAATTGTAGAGCATTGGGATAACCTACAAGAAAAAGTAACTGGCACAGCCTCTGGACGCACTCAAATTGACGGTCCTTCAGAAGTTAAAGACTTAGATAAAACGGAAGCCAACAAAGCATTAGTTAAAGGACTAATCGATGATGTGTTCTTTGGTGCAAATCCTAATAAAATAACTGATTACATCTCTACTCAACAATATGACCAACATAACCCAGGTGTGGCTGATGGTTTAGCAGGATTAGGAGCTGCTCTTCAGGCTTTAGCTGAAGCTGGTATGCCTATGGTTTTTGAGAAAAACCATGTTATTTTAGGTGAGGGTAACTTTGTGTTATCTGTATCGGAAGGTATTTTTATGAAAGAAAAAGTGGCTTTTTACGATATTTTTAGAGTTGAAAATGGTAAAGTAGTTGAACATTGGGATACTATTGAAAAAATAGTTCCTGAAGCGGAAGCTAAGAACAACAACGGAAAATTCAATTTCTAAATACTTATAAGTGTGTGTGTAATCGCTGTGGTGATGGTAGGAAGCATCTTTTATAGGTATTTCTTGCAGTCTCGCAGTGATTTACTCTACTAGAGAAACAGATAAGTTAAGCAAAACTTATTTGTTTAACCTCCTATCCTATGTAATGTTAAATTCGAGGCAATTATTGATTTTAATTGCTGCCTATTTTTTATTTATTCATTGTTCACAACTATAGGCTAGTTTTATAGAACCATCATCCTTTAAAAAAATATTAGTATGAGTTTACCCATTAGAATAAAGGATTATGCAGGTATAATCAAACTTTACGAGCCCTATTCGCCCCCTCTGTTACAGGATATAACTGACACAAAAGAGCAATTGGTAGACGCCATTCTCTTTGAACTAAATGAAGTTACGAATAGCGCTTATGACGTTAAACGACGCTTGCAGCGCGGCAAACTAAACACCTTACCTCCCAATGTATTTAGTTACACGGCCACTCACAAATTAAATTGTTTGTTGCAACTTGAGCTAAAAGAGATAAACACAAGTGATGAACAGCTATTATCAGCATTAAAATCTAAAACCATTTCAAACACCAAACTCGTAGTTTGGCAAGGTGATATTACCACACTTAAAGTAGATGCCATAGTGAATGCTGCCAACAATCAATTGTTGGGATGCTGGCAACCTTTACATGCATGTATTGACAATGCCATTCATTCAGCTGCGGGTGTTCAATTGCGCAACGATTGTAATAGCATCATGCAAAAGCAAGGTTTCGTTGAACCAACAGGAACAGCTAAAATAACGCGAGCTTATAACCTGCCTTCAAACTATGTTATTCATACCGTGGGCCCTATTGTACAACATGAGGTCACAGAGCTTAGTAGAACCCATCTAATGAGTTCTTATACTAGTTGCCTCGATATAGCTCATGAAATGGAAAACATACAAAGCATTGCATTTTGTGGAATTTCTACGGGTGTGTTTGGATATCCTGCAAAGCAAGCTGCAAAAGTTGCTTTAGATACTGTAAAACATTGGCTTGAGAATAATACAACACATCTAAATTTGGTGATATTTAATGTGTTTAGTGCTAATGATTATCTTATTTATAACGAGTTAATACAAAACCTATGATACCTGAAAATATACTTAGACAGTGTAAGCAATTAATTTCAGAATACGACACAATATTAATTGGAGCTGGTGCTGGATTATCGGCAGCTGGAGGACTGATTTATAGCGGGAAACGTTTTACCGATAATTTTGCCGATTACATCACAAAATATAAACTAAAAGATATGTATTCTGCTGCTTTCTATCCTTATTCAACATTGGAGGCTAGATGGGGTTATTTTTCAAAGTACATCAAAATCAATCGCTTTGATGTGCCCGTAGGCCAAGTATATCATGATTTATTAGAATTGGTAAAAAACAAAAACT
>QKIO01000041.1 GCA_003251015.1 Bacteroidales bacterium | reverse complement strand
TATTGATAACAAGAAAGGAGGCCTAGACCTCCTTTCTCAAAATAACACACACAATCATTATCATCCACACTTTGATGAACCACAACAGGTACAAATCAAACATCCTTCTTGATAAATCAAAGCATCCGAATCACAGTTTTCACATTTGCCTTTTTTAGCAACGGTACCATCCGGAATATATTTCTTTAAAGCTCGTTCTACACCATTTTTCCATGTGTTAATAGACTCACTATCTAACTGTAAGCCAGACACTAGATCCAACACATCATCAATAGGCATTCCATGACGCAACACACCAGAGGTTAACTTGGCATAATTCCAATATTCTTTGTCAAACTTATGCGAAAGTCCTTCGATAGTTGTTTTATAACCACGTTTGTTAGTAAACTGGAAATCGTAACGCGAAGTACCATCAGCTTCTCTATTTTTAATGATAGACCCTTTTTGAACCGATTTTGGTAATAAGATACCATCCTCATCATCAGCCAAACCAGTAAAAATCTCGTAAGGCAAACCATTAATCAAACCTACAAAGGCAATCCATTTTTCTTTATTATTCTGAAAACGAACAATATCAGCCTCTAATTCTGTTGGGCGTTTGCGAGGAAACTTACTTGTTGCTTGTTCTTCTTTCTTTTCTGAGTTAGAAACCAATACACCAGCACGACTTCCATCGCGATAAACAGTAACACCTTTGCATCCACTTTTCCATGCTTCCACGTACAATCTACCCACCAATTCTTCGGTAGCATCAGAAGGTAGATTAATGGTTACACTAATTGAATGGTCTACCCATTTCTGCACCCCACCTTGCATACGTACTTTATTCATCCAATCTACATCGTTTGAAGTAGCCCCACTATAAGGTGAAAGAGCAATTAACTTATCTAATTCTTCTTCGGTATATCTTTTGGTCACATCATGACCATTAATTTGCATCCAAGTCACAAACTTATGATGAAATACAATGTACTCTTCCCAAGAATCACCAACCTCATCAACGAAGTCAACACGTACATGAGTATCGTTTGGATTAACCTTACGACGACGCTTGTAAACAGGCATAAACACAGGCTCTATACCAGACGAGGTTTGAGTCATTAAACTGGTAGTACCTGTAGGCGCAATGGTAAGAAGCGCAATGTTTCTACGACCATATTTTTTCATGTCGGCTTCTAAAGCGGGTTCCGCTTTAAAAAGACGTTGCACAAAAGGATTCTTTTTCTCTCTTTCGAAACTATAAATAGGAAATGCACCACGTTCTTTGGCCATATCAATGGACGCACGATAAGCAGCTAATGCTAATGCTTTGTGCACTTCAATTGAGAAGTCTACCGCAATATCGCTACCATATTTTAATCCTAAAGCAGCTAACATATCCCCTTCCGCCGTAATACCTACACCCGTTCTACGTCCTTCTTCTGCTTTATGGCGAATATTCTCCCATAACTCACGCTCCACGCGTTTCACTTTATCTGTTTCTGGGTCGGCCGCAATTTTGGCTAGGATACCATCAATCTTCTCTAGTTCAAGGTCAATGATATCATCCATCATACGTTGTGCATAACCAACATGTTGTCTAAATAATTCAAAATCAAATTTCGCCTCTGGCGTAAAAGGATTGTTAACGTATGAATATAAATTAACGGCTATTAAACGACAGCTATCATAAGGACATAACGGAATTTCACCACATGGATTCGTTGATACGGTACGGTATCCTAAATCAGCATAACAGTCTGGCAAAGACTCACGAATAATGGTATCCCAAAATAAAATGCCAGGCTCTGCAGATTTCCATGCATTATGAACAATCTTATTCCAGATGTTTGAAGCATTAATCTGCTTGGTAACTCTAGGCTCTGCACTATCAACTGGATATTGTTGTGTATACTCTTTACCACTCACAATAGACTCCATAAAGTCATCATCAATCTTAACCGACACATTGGCTCCGGTTACTTTACCTTGCTCTAATTTCGCATTGATGAAATCTTCCGAATCGGGATGCTTAATAGATACACTTAACATCAAAGCACCTCTACGTCCATCTTGCGCTACTTCGCGCGTAGAACTGCTAAAACGCTCCATAAAAGGCACAATACCTGTTGAGGTAAGCGCTGAATTTTTTACTGGAGACCCCTTAGGGCGAATGTGTGATAAATCGTGACCGACACCACCTCTACGCTTCATCAACTGCACCTGCTCTTGATCAACTTGCATAATGGCTCCGTAGGAATCAGAAGGGCCATTATCCCCAATCACAAAACAGTTTGACAAGGAGGCTACTTGAAAATTATTTCCAATACCAGTCATTGGTCCTCCTTGAGGAATGATGTATTCGAAATTCTTTAACAAATCAAAAATAGCATCCGCAGACATCGGATTCTCATACTTCTCTTCCACCCTAGCTATTTCTCTAGCTAAACGCCAATGCATATCGTCTGGCGTGGTTTCGTAAATATTACCATCCGAATCTTTCAAGGCATATTTATTTACCCAAACACGAGCTGCAAGCTCATCGCCGTTAAAATAAATAAGTGATGCTCTAAAAGCTTCGTCATGCGTGTACGTTTTCTTTAAAACGTCGGTTAGGGGTTCGATTTTTGGTGTTGACATACTATTAGATTACTTTAATGAATTGACAATTGGTATTATAACGAAAAGAAACGTTGTCTTTTTTGTGAATGCAAGATAGACACGAGTTCTCATTTTAGCAAATACTTTTTATTAACAATTTTCAAAAGTTATCCAAAACAATAGCGCTAAACCCACAAAACCAACGATTTACGATTTTTAAAAAACTCAAAAGTTTTCCAAAACATAATTTCCAAAACAAAAACACTTTTTTTCATCCACAAATTGGAAGCACTAAAGCTCTACATGTTAGCTACCAAAAAACCACTTTAAGCCATCATCTTAGGGCGATCATAAAACTAATTCCACAATTTGGAAATATATGAACCAAATGTCAACAAAACAAAAAAGCCGAATTCGAAAATCCAGCTCCACTAAACATAACCTAAAAGATTACTTCTAGAAATTATCCTCCATTATAATCTTAGTTGCACCACACATAACATCCACATACGCTTTTGCCTTAACACCACATTCGTTTAAGGCATTTTGCCTAACAAAATCAGCCTCATCATTAATAACAAAACCGGCACCTTCACTTATTAAGTCACGCGCTTCTTTAAACTTCTGATATTTTGGCCCAAAGAAGATTGGCATTCCATAAGTTGCAGCCTCTAAAGTATTATGAATCCCCTTACCAAACCCGCCACCCACGTAGGCTATATGTCCATATTTATAGATAGCAGACAACATACCGATGGTATCTACAATTAAAATAGAGCAATCAGGCGACAATAATGAGGACTGTGTATACCGATGACTCATACCGCCACATTTCTCTTCAATCTGCTTTAGATGCTCCTCATGAATTTCGTGGGGTGCTATTATTAACTTAACGACTCCATTCGCACTTTTTAGATAATTGACTAAAATAGACTCATCAGCCCCCCATGTGCTTCCAGCCACAATAACACACTCAGCGCCATCCACAAAATTGGCGATCAAAGGAAAGTCAGAAGAAGACTCTGAAATGGCTTTTACCCTATCGAAACGCGTATCACCAACCACCTTTACATTTTTAAAGCCAAGACCATTCAACAAAGCCGCCGATGGCTTATCCTGAACATAGAAGAACGTAAAACAAGTTAACATCTTCCTAAAAAAACCACCATACCACTTAAAGAAGGACTGCTCACGACGAAAAATCATAGAAACTCCGAAAACAGGCACATTATTAGTTTTTAATACACTTAAATAATGGGACCAAAACTCATATTTTATAAAAAACACTTTTTGAGGACACACCGCTTCAAAAAACCTCAATGCATTACGCTTTGTGTCAGCAGGCAAATAACACACCACATCAACTAAATTATAGTTCTTACGCACCTCATAACCCGATGGCGAAAAAAAAGTGAGCACTATCTTATGCTGAGGATGCCCCTGACGAATGGCTTCAATCAATGGCCTGCCTTGCTCAAACTCACCCAGACTGGCAGCGTGGATCCAAATTACAGATCCCGACAAATCAGCCTGTGCCAAATCAAAAAACACGTTCCTCCGACCTAACAGTAGGAGTTTAGCCTTGGCATTAAACGGTGATAGAATAACTAATAATGCAGAGTACAAGAATATTCCAAAATCATACAATAACGTCATCATAGAAAACGAATATTAGCATTTAGATACAATAAAACCATGCGAAGAAAGTAAATATACATAACAACTTAACAATATCTCACAAAAAAAGCCTGCTGAAAAACAACAGGCTTTTAAATATATATCAATTAGAACTATCCTCTAATAGCGGTAACGCCTGGCAAGTCTTTACCTTCTAAAAATTCTAAAGAAGCACCACCACCTGTTGAGATGTGGCTCATTTTATCTGCCAAACCACTTAGGTTAACAGCAGCCACAGAATCACCACCTCCAATAATAGAGATAGCATCAGAATCAGCTACAGCTTGACAAACACCAAAGGTACCTTTTGAGAAATTAGACATTTCAAAACAACCCATTGGGCCATTCCAAAGTACTGTTTTAGCACTTGCAATCTCTGCAGCATAAGCAGCCGTTGTTTTTGGACCTATATCTAATGCCATACGACCATCAGGAATGTCGTTTCCTACAGTTAGGATATCAGCCGCATTGTCAAACTTATCAGCTGCCAAGTTATCAACAGGCAACATAAATTTAACACCCTTAGCTTTAGCATCGATTAAGATTTGTTTAGCAGTATCTACCAAATCAAGCTCTACTAACGAACCACCTACACTGTGACCTTGAGCCTTAAGAAAGGTATAAGCCATACCACCACCAATAAGGATGGTATCCACTTTAGAAATTAAAGATTTTAAAACTTCTAGTTTACCAGAAACTTTAGCACCTCCTACGATAGCCACAAATGGTTTTTGAGCATTAGCTACTGTATCGCCAAGAAACTTAATCTCCTTGTCTAACAAGTAACCAGCCAATTTATCTTTTGCAAATTTCGCAATAATAGTTGTTGAAGCATGGGCTCTATGAGCCGTTCCGAAAGCATCGTTAATATAAACATCAGCTAATTCTGCCAATTGTTTAGAGAATCCTTCGTCCCCTTTTTCTTCTTCTTTATGAAAACGCAGATTTTCTAACAAAAGAACCTCTCCGCTTTTTAACTCAGCAGCCATTTTCTTCACATCAGCACCTACACAGTCTGGAGCCATTTTCACAGCTACACCTAAGATAGAAGATACACCTGCAACGATGTGTTTTAACGAATACTTTTCGTTCACTTCACCGTCTGGACGACCAAGGTGAGACATCAAAATAACAGCACCACCATCGTTAAGCACTTTCTTAATAGTAGGAACTGCCGCTTGGATACGTGTATCGTCGGTTATTTCGAATTTTGAATTCAAAGGCACATTGAAATCCACACGGATAATTGCCTTTTTTCCTGAGAAATTAAAACTGTCAATTGCAGCCATTTGAGTTGTAATTTTAAGTTGTTTTATAATAAAACACAAAGATAAAAAATAAATAATGCTGAAACGGTTACGTCATAATATTAATTACAATTTAACACGCCTAAACACTTTAATTATACAAATAAGAATTAACACAAACCCTACTCTTCGCCTTCTTCGTGATGACTTATCAACCAATAGTCATTAGCATCCACCCCTTTTGAGGCAGCTAAAAACCATCCATTGGTCAAGTCATGCCTATTATACCCCATACGGTCTTTAGTATGCCAACACAACAACGAACCTCCCGCAGCCTCAATAACAGCCTGACCTGCTGCAGTATCCCACTCCATTGTAGATCCCAAACGAGGATATAAATGCGCTTTTCCATCGGCTACTAAACACATCTTTAAAGAACTACCTACAGACACCGTATCGATATCACCCTTTAATTCTTGCAAAAGTTTAGCATAATTGGCATCTTCTGGTGAAAAATGACTCACACTTGCCACTGCAGTAAACCTACAAACTTCAGACTTGCCTAATTTAACAGGATCTAAATCTGTAATCACCTCCATCGGACTGTGCTTCAACCATTTTTTATGTAAGGTCGATTTATACGCACCATCTGCATCTCCCCAATACACCATATTTAATGCGGGTGCTAAAACAACGCCCAAAACAGGGTAATTATCTTCCACTAAAGCTATATTGACGGTAAATTCACCAGTCCGTTTCACAAATTCTTTAGTCCCATCTAACGGATCAACAAGCCATAACTTAGTCCATAACTTACGAGTATCGTAAGACACTTCATCACCCTCCTCACTCAAAACAGGAATTTCGGTATCAACCAAAATACGCTCTATAGCTAAATGACTATTCACATCAGCTTCGGTTAAAGGAGAATTATCGTTTTTAAAGCGCACTTCAAAATCATCCTTTTCATACACTTTCATGATGGCTTGAGCTCCCTGAACTGCAGCCTTTAAGGCTATCATTGTTAATTTATGCATAAGTTCGTTTTTG
>QKIO01000125.1 GCA_003251015.1 Bacteroidales bacterium | reverse complement strand
TCAAACAACACCGCACAAAACTCACTTAAGCGACCATTAATCGTAACCGAATCCTGTTGCTGCCACTTAGACAAAGTGTAACAACATGAATTTGGCAGCCCCTCACTTAAACGACTAGCCAATTCGTTACCTTGTTTACTTATCGAAACAATACCAATCATTATTTACCTTCTCTGTATTCGTGGGTGAAATGTTTGGCATACAAAAGCGAATTTTCATAGGTTGAACCCAAAAAATCACCCACCATAATCATGGCTGTTTTGCTAATTTTGGCATCTTTAACAAGGTCACAAATAGTAACTAAAGTACCTTGTACTATTTTCTGGTCGGGCCAACTGGCACGCTGCACAATGGCTATTGGGGTTGATGGTGCGTAATGTATCAATAACTTATCAATCAACACATCAATCATTTGCACCGTTAAAAAAATACACATGGAAGTCTTATGAGCCGCCAATTTTTCAATTTGTTCTAACTCTGGTACAGGCGTACGTCCTTCCATCCGAGTACAAATAACGGTTTGCGAAATGCCTGGCACTGTAAACTCACGTTTTAAGGCCGCTGCTGATGCTAGAAATGAACTCACACCAGGAATAACCTCGTAGGTAATGCCCAACAAATCTAACTCTTCCATCTGCTCACGAATAGAGCCATAAATAGATGGGTCACCAGTATGCACACGAGCCACTTTTAGACCTTTGGCATGAGCATCTTTAATCACCTCAATAATACCCCCCAAATCCATGGTAGCGCTATTAAACACCGTGGCATCTGGCTTTCTATCTTCAATAACAGCCACTGGCACCAACGAACCAGCATAGATAATTACATCGGCCTGCTGTACTGCTTTTTGGCCTTTAACAGTAATCAATTCGGGGTCACCAGGACCTGCTCCAATAAACTTTACGCTAGACATGTTTCTTTTATTAAGGGTTTTAAAATTTTTTCTTTTTGGAGAATGACAGTAGAGAAATAAGGTACCTCTCCCTCTAGTACACCAATAGAATGATGAATGGTTTGATTGCTTTTGCCCACATCACTAATCATCACAAATTGATAAGTAGGATGAGTCTGTAAAAAAGCTGATAGTTGCTTATGATAGGCTGACACCTTCATAAACACCACCGTATCCACTGATTCAATAAGTTGAGGCGTTTGCTCGTCAAACGAACAGATAACCGCTAATTTATCGTCCCCCTTACACAAGGGCAACGACAACAAACTACTGATGGCCGAAAACGAATAAATTCCAGGAATAGTTTCTACTTTATGCCTCTCATCCAAATACTCCAGCACGTAACTATAAGTACTATAAAGCATTGGATCACCTAAAGTTACAAACACACAATTTTTGCCTGCATCTAATTCGTTGCTTATCAATTGAGCGTTATGCTTACGAGAGCTGATGCGTGTATTTAAATCACGCGACATAGAAAACTCCAATTGCTCAATTACCACATGGTCTGGCAAATATTGTCTCACAATATCAAGAGCAGTACTAGCTTGCTCTTTTGACTTAGGCACATAAATAACATCAGCCTTTAGTAAGACTTTTACAGCCTTTACGGTTAATAAATCAGGGTCGCCAGGGCCTATTCCGATGCCAAATAATTGTCCCTTTGCTTGTGTCGATGTATCACTCATATCTTATTTCTTTTTTGCTGTAATGATAAAGATTGGGTTTTGAGCCATTAACATAGCCACCTTACTTTCTGTATCAATCTTATTAACTGACACTTGTATTAATTCAAAGGCATAGTTAGCCTCTATAAAAAAAGCATACGCCTGTATCATGGTATCTAACACAATAGCCGTCACCACAATAATGGTATCGGCAGGCGCCTGTTGTTCTATGCGAGTTAGAATATGGTTTAAATTACCTTTTGAACCACCAATGAAATACTTATTAACACACGACAATCCATCCATACCCAATGGTGCTTTGGTATGCCTAACTTCTAAATTAGCAACCCCATGTTTAAGGGCGTTTTGATGAATTAATTCAATGGCAGCTTCGTTGTCTTCGATGGCAATAACACGCCCCTGACTAAGTTTTAGAGCTGCCTCTATGCACACAGAACCAGTACCTGCACCTATATCCATTAACACATCGTTAGGTTGTAAGTCTAATTTACTCAAGGCGATGGTGCGTATTTCCTCCTTGGTCATTGGCACTTGACCGCGTATAAAATCAGTATCTTTCATTTAATTTGGTTTTTTAATGATGACCGAGCATAACAAAAAGGAATCATCCAACTTAAAAATCTCATTGGCAGGAAGGCTAATTATTTCTTCATTGGGGTACGATAAGTTTTTACCCACAAACATCATATAATGACCATAACCACAATCTATCAACCGATTGGCTATCGATTTGTAATTATTTTTAGAGTCGGTTAATAAAAACAACGAGTCGTAGTCCGCCAATTTATTGATGAAATCAACATCCGTACCGTGGATAGATGTGAGTAATGCATTTTCATACCCCATTCCTAGCTTAGCATAGAGGTATTGAAACGAACTGATGCCAGGCAATAATTTGATGTTAGCCTTCGGAAATGCATCAACCAAAAAACGACGTAACGAATGAAACCCCGTATCACCAGAAACCAATACAACCATATATAAATGCGAATTTTGTTGGATGGTTTCTTTTAAATGAGCGGTTTTGCCATCAAAAACACATTTTATAGCTGATGAGTGTGGGAAAATATCCAACTGACGTTTCCCTCCAATTAACACCTGTGCTTTATCAACTTCGGCAAACACAGCCTTATAGATATAATCTACATGCCCTGGACCAATGCCACAAATACATATATTCATTGTTTCATTTATCATGCACAATACTATTTATAAGGGTTATGGCTTGAGAGGTACAGGCTAACTGGCCGTTCTTTTGAGAAAACAATACCACCTCAACTTGTAATTCACCGTACACATATTGCTCGGCACGAAGTTTTATCAACGTAGCAAAATAATTCCAAAAATCAGGATGATGAATATGTTCAACCACCTCTTCACAGGTATTGGCCTGCATAATGGTTTCGAAACCAACTACATCTTTGGTGTATTGAAAATAATGAGCTGCAAGAATTTCGTTTCGCGCATCGGCCACCCGACTGTGCGTATGAAAAACACCGCCCGCCAACTTTACTAACTTACCAATATGCCCCACCAACACAATCTTCTTAAACTGATGCAGGACCGCTTTTTCGAGCATAAAACCAATAAAATTACTGGTCAACACCGTTTTATCTTCATCCAACTCAAACTCTCGTTTAGTAAAGGACTGGCCATAATTGCCAGGCGAAAAAATGGCATTTTTATAACCATAAGCAGCTAACTGGCGCAATTTAATCACCAACGAATCTTTTAAGGCCTCCTCAGACATAGGTTTTACAATGCCCGAAGTACCCAATATAGAGAT
>QKIO01000279.1 GCA_003251015.1 Bacteroidales bacterium | reverse complement strand
TCACCCCCCACTATAAGGCGGTAAAATAGCTAAGGAGTTTATGTCTGATATTAACACATCATCCTTAACAATGGCACCGTTGACGGCGATGGCGCATTTGCTAATTAACTCAAGCGCTTGTGGGTTTGAGTTTTTTAGGTGTTGGATGAGGTCGGATAGTTTGGTTAATCCTTGGGTGTTGATGGCTGTTTGTGGGGCGAAAAAGTCTTTCATCCCGCCGTACATTTCTATGTTTAGTGTTTTCATGTTCATCTACTAATAAGTGTTTTTTTTTGGCGCTTCGCCCAAACCTGAGTACTATTTATCATTCATCTTTAAATTACCCTCCAATGTATTTCATGGAAAGGGGGCTGCCAGTAAAAGCAACGGTTTGTTTTTGAGCTAAGGCTGTTTTTAGTAAGGCTCTTAGTTTATCTTCGCCATCAAGGGCGTTTAGGATGTTGAGGCCTGTATAACAACTCAAACAACCATATAATTTCGGTGCTATCTAAGCGCAAGCGGTTGCAATCGCCACAAAAAGGGGTGGAGTGGTTGGCTATGATGCCAAAGGTACCACCTTGTTCCAGCTCCCAATAGTTGGCCGTTGAGCTGAGTGTGCGTTTCACGGGTTTAAAGGCGTGGTGCAACGCTATGGTGTCTAAGATGGTTTGTTCCTTCACCAAATAACTCTGGTTGCTTTGATGATAGGAGCCCATCTCCATAAATTCGATGTAACGCAGTGGTATGTTATGTGCCCGTGCAAAGTTAAGCAGGGGTAGTATCTCACTTTCGTTTTTACCTCTCATCAATACCGCGTTTAATTTCACGGGTAAGCCAGCATCTTTGGCTTTGATAATGGTTTCTTTTACCCGATGAGCGTTTGACACACCCGCCATTTGGTTAATCACGTCATCGTTAAATCCATCCAACGAAATGTTTAACGAATCGATGCCAGCCTTTACCAAGTCGTTTATCTTACGTTCTAAATACCACCCGTTGGAGGTGAGACCTACGTCTTTAATGCCTAATGATTTGCAAAACGTTACCAGCTCTATCAAATAAGGACTTAGCAAGGGTTCGCCACCCGTAAAACGTATTTGTTTGAGGGGCGATACCGCATGGATGGCCGCAATGCATTGTTTGTATTGGATGGCTGTGAGGTGGTTTTTTTTCACCGTAGCCACGGCCTCAAAGCTGCGGTTTAACTTGCCCGATAGGTGCTCGTGCCCCACACAATAAATACAATTGAAGTTGCATTCGTTGGTCAAACTGATTCTCAGCTTCTCAAACTTACGGCCGTATGTATCGGTGGGTATCATGTTTGTTGTTTGTTTTATAACGTGTTTTTTATAATCGTTTCTTTGTTGCTAATTTCCTTTTTGCAGTGATATAATTCACACCGCATTTGGTTAATATTTTTTTAAAATGGCTTGTTTCACACCGCATTTGGTTAATGTTTTTTTAAAATGGCTTGTTTCACACCGCATTTGAGTCATTATTTTTTTAAAATGGCTTATTTGACATCGCATTTTGGCAATTTTTTTACTAAAATGGCTTGTTTCACACCGCATTTAGGGAAATGTTTTGCTAAAAAGGTTTATTTCTTAAGCGCAGTTCATCATTTTATAAAATTTATATCGTTTGTTATTTTAATCGTTCGTTTATCATCAAATATTAGGCACTCATAATACGTTTTTCCATCATCACCTCCGTAAACTGTGTTTTGTCACTGTCGCACAGTTCGCAGGCGTAGGTGAGGGGTAGGTCTTCAAAGGCGGTGCCCGAAGGTATGCCTTTGGCTTGGTCGCCCAACAGAGGAACATAAACCGACAAACAATGTTGACATTGATGGGCTTTTATTTTCTGTATTTTTGTTTCCACCGGTTTGGTTTGTACCTCTTCCAATTCGGGAAGAGTGGCGTAATATTTTTTACTCAATTCGATAAGCACCTTTGGCAATTCGCGGTACGATGCATTATGAAAATAAGGTATGTACTCGTAACTCTCTGGATTAAAATCTTTGGCATACGAGATGCGATAGGTTTTAAATAAATTGAGCCAGTTAAATAGTTTGGGATACCAGTTTTTTTCGATGACAACACTAGTGAAAGGGATGTCGGTCTGTCCGATGCTAAAGGTTAGGCCAAACGTACGCACATCCACCTTATCGAATTGATGAACCAAATACCTTTTTAGACTCAACGATTCTTTGTGGTTAAAAGGCAAGTGCCAATACATCTCAAACGAGGTGTGTTGCATGTTTATCCCAAAATGACCAATCATCTGTTCCCACAATAGACGGTCTTCTGTTTTGATGTTCTTCACCAAAAAGCTTTTCCATGGCGTGATGCTCAACCGGGCAATGCCAGTGCGCAAACACAACGAACACACATGCTCAACAAATAGGATGCTGTATCGGTTGTTGCGCCAATAAAAGCCAGCCCACAAATCTTTAGAGGCCGCCATCTTATGAATGCCTTCGTAATACGGTGGGAAATCGGGCGTGCGTTTTAGGGGTTCGAAGTTTGTAAGGGTGTTGAGCTCCAGACTTTCGGCCACCATCTGCACCAGTTGATGACGTTTTAAGGTTTGATTATTAAAGGCTATGCGCTCTAAAAACTCTGAAATCACGGGCACATCTTTTGAATAGATAAGCTCTGGCCACTCAAACATCTTCCCATTTATTTTGGTGCGAAGGTATAAATGCCAGTAGTGCTCGTGCGAGGAGGCAATAAAATTGAGATGACCCGAGAAGTGAGGCACTAACTTCTGAACAGGGTCTATGATGTTTATTTTTATTTTTGGTCGATGGGCAAATCCTTCCAAAATGAGGATGTAAGCCCCCGCGTTAACCCAGCTGGTAGATGGAAACACGTCGTTGGCCACAAAGGAAGATACGATATTTTGAGTTTTGGCTGAGGTATCGTTTTTCCACTCAAAATCGATGCGGTTGGAGCGCAAAAAGGATGCGGTTTCGTCCTTTAGAGTTTCTTCTACCTCAAACAACACATCTTGTCGCGAACCAAACGAAAGCTCTTTGTTGCCATTGCGTTTGGCCACTTCGGTCAGCTTCAAAAACAAAGCTGGCGTAAGAATACCTCCCTTAATTAATATGCGAACAATGTGTTTTTTATTTTTCATGGTGTTGGCTTTATAGGTTTAGCACAGTTAGGTTTTTCGCGCTATCAAGCTGCAGTATGCTGGTTTCTAATAACACCCTTACTTCGGGTTTGCAGCTTCCGCAGCCCGTGCCAGCACCTGTTGCTAAACGCAATCCGTTAAAATCGGTGATGCCACCTTTGATGGCTTCTAGTATATTCCCTTCGCCCACATTGTTGCAACTGCATACCAATCGGCCTTTGGCGGGTTCTACTGTTTTGCCACTTCGTAAGAGGGTTAATCGTTTTTCGGATAGTTCGGTGCCTTTTTCAATGAGTTCTTTAAACTCGTTAAACTCACTTTTATCACCCATCAAAATAGCACCCACCAAACGGTCTTTGTAAATGATGCATTTTTTGTAGTAACGCACCGATTCGTCGATGAACAGAATCTCTTCGTACTCCTCTCTGTTTGGGCGTTGCGACAGGCCAATGCTGCATAACTCAACCTCTGGGAATTTTAAAATGTTCATACCCACCCTTCCGTTGTAAATCTGACTGTCCTCGCCATAAATGGCAGCCGCAGCAATGGTGGCTTGCTGTTCGGCGCCAAGGGTGATGCCGTATAGGTTGCCTTCAAATTCGGCTATCTCACCAATGGCGTAGACGTTGGCGTCGCTGGTTTCCATGCGGGCATGGGTTACCACCCCTCGTTTGGTGTCGATGCCTCCCGCCTTGGCCAGTTCGATGTTGGGCAGGGTGCCAATGGCATAAATAATAGCCTCGGTCATCAGTGTTTGTCCGCTTTGAAAGATGACGCGGTAGTAACTCT
>QKIO01000176.1 GCA_003251015.1 Bacteroidales bacterium | reverse complement strand
ATAAAAAACGAGTTGGTCGCATTAATTATTTGATTATCTTTGCATCGCAAAATTTATATATAAGCTTATGTATTATTTAACAACAGAAAAAAAGCAAGAGATCTTCGAGAAGTACGGAAAGTCTAATTCTGATACTGGCACATCTGAATGCCAGATAGCATTATTTACCTACCGTATCTCGCATTTGACTGAGCATTTAAAGTCAAATCGTAAGGATTATAGCACAGAACACGCTTTGGTAAAGTTAGTAGGTAAACGTCGTAGTTTGCTTGATTATTTAAAGCACAAAGATATCGAGAGATATCGTAAGATTATTGCTGAATTAGGAATTCGTAAGTAAGCAGTAATTAAAATGTTTAGAAGGCAGTTTTCTTATGAAAATTGCCTTTTTTCATTTTGTGTAGGGTTGTATACTTCATGTTAAGGTAAAAATAAATTCTGTTTTTTATTTTATCAGAGGATATTACCTATATTTGGAGGGAATAAAGAGGATAAAAAAGAAAAGAAAATTGACATGATTAAAGCATTCGAAAAAGTAATTGAGTTAGGTGATGGTAGAACTATTACCATTGAAACTGGTAAATTAGCTAAACAAGCTGATGGTTCGGTTGTAGTTAAAATGGGAGGTACTTATTTATTGGCTGCGGTTGTATCTGCAAAAGATGCGAAAGCAGACGTGGATTTTATGCCTTTAACAGTTGAATATAAAGAAAAATATGCGTCAGTAGGTCGTTTTCCTGGTGGATTCCAGAAACGTGAGGCTAGACCTTCTGATTATGAAATATTAGTATCTCGTTTAATTGATAGAGCTTTACGTCCTTTGTTTCCAGATGATTATCATGCGGATACGTTTGTAACTGTAAATCTTATTTCTGCTGATGCAGAAAATTCGCCTGACGCTCTAGCTGGTTTAGCCGCTTCGGCTTGTCTTGCCGTTTCTGACATTCCATTTAATGGACCTATCTCAGAAGTTCGCGTGGGACGTGTTGATGGCAGGCTTATAGTTAACCCTACGGTTGCTCAATTGGAAATTGCAGATATGGATATCATTGTAGCGGCTACCATTGATAACATCATGATGGTTGAGGGCGAGATGTCTGAAGTGTCTGAGGCTGAGTTGTTAGAGGCAATGAAGGTTGCCCACGAAGCTATTAAAATTCAGTGTCAAGCTCAGATCGAAATGATGGAAGCTCTTGGTAAAACCGTTAAAAGAGAATACTGTCATGAAGACAATGATGAGGCACTAAGAGAGTTGGTTTGGGAACAGACTTACGAAAAGGCATACAAAGTAGCGGCATCTGCAAATCCAAATAAACACGAACGTTTGGCTAACTTTTCTGATATCTGCAAAGATTTTATCGCAGCAAATTATCCAGAGGGTACTGATGTGCCAACATCACTTATTAAAAAGTACTACCACGATGTTGAAAAGGAAGCTGTTCGTAAGGTCGTGCTAGATAAGGCCGTTCGTTTAGATGGTCGTAAAACAGACGAAATTCGTCACATCTGGAGTGAAGTAGATTATTTGCCAGGGCCTCATGGTTCTGCAGTATTTACACGTGGTGAGACGCAGTCGTTAACCACGGTTACCTTAGGTACTAAAATGGATGAGAAATTGGTAGATGATGTAATGCGTAAGGCTTACGATCGTTTCTTGTTGCATTATAATTTCCCTGCATTCTCAACGGGTGAGGCAAAAGCTTCTCGTGGAATTAGCCGTCGTGAAATTGGCCATGGTAACCTAGCATTTCGTGCTTTGAAACGTATGATGCCTGATGATTATGCATACACTGTACGAGTTGTTTCTGACATATTAGAATCTAATGGTTCTTCTTCAATGGCAACCGTTTGTGCAGGTACTTTAGCTTTGATGGATGCAGGTGTACCTATTAAAAAACCGGTGTCTGGTATTGCAATGGGATTAATCTCTGATGCTAAAACTGGTGCGTTTGCTGTATTGTCTGATATCTTAGGTGATGAAGATCATTTAGGAGATATGGACTTTAAGGTAACTGGTACTCGTGATGGAATTACGGCTACTCAAATGGATATTAAGGTAGATGGTTTATCTTTTGAAGTGTTAGAAAAAGCATTAAATCAAGCTCGCGTAGGTCGTCTTCATATCTTAGATAAATTGGCGGAAACCATGACTGAGCCTCGTGAGGATTACAAAGCTCACGCGCCTCGTATTATTACCATCAGAATACCTAAAGATATGATTGGTTCAGTAATCGGTCCAGGTGGAAAAATAATTCAAGAGATCCAAGCTTCTACAAATACTGTTATTACAATTGAAGAAATTGGCAATCAGGGTAATGTTGCCATTTCTGCATCTAATAAAGATGATATTGATGCAGCATTAGCACGTGTAAAGGCTATTGTTGCAGTGCCAGAGGTGGGAACTGTTTATAAAGGGAAAGTGAAATCAATTGTTCCATTTGGTGCTTTTGTTGAAATTTTCCCAGGTAAGGATGGTTTATTGCACATTTCTGAGATAGAGTGGAAGCGACTTGATAAAGTTGAAGAAGCATTAACCGAAGGTCAAGAGATTGAAGTTAAATTGGTAGAGATAGATGCGCGTTCTGGAAAGTTAAAGCTTTCTAGAAAAGTGTTATTACCTCGTCCTGAAAAAGAATAGGTTAAGTTATTAGATATGAAAGGTCATCTTACGGGATGGCCTTTTTTTGTATGTATTTTAGACCACGCAGGTATGGAAAAGAATGAGATTTTTGATCATTTAAATGCTCAGTTGGAGGGCACTTCTCGGTTTAGTATTAGAGAATTGGGTTTGGAAGTATTGCCAAGATTAATGCCTAGGTTGGAAATGTTGGGTCACACTTGTGTGGTTTGTGAAGAAGCTCGGCAGAAAGGATTACTTTATGTTTATGATATAAAAGTGTTGGTGCAGCCGGATATGACTGTAAAAAAACAATTTGAATTATGGGCTGATAGTACGCAAAAGCACCTTAAATCGGTTCATCATGTGTATGCAAAGGGAGAGATTTTAGCTCGTCATCTGTTTGTAGGCATCGTTTGTGGTCTTTTTTTGGGTTTACTTGTACCATTTTTTATAGATGATAAAAATTACATAGGGTTTGTTTTGTTAGGGTGGTTTTTGGGGGCTTTGATAGGATGGGTGAGTGGAAAGATTGTCGAAATGAAGGTGTCCACGACTATGCGATTGTATTGATTTTTTAGAATGTGGTTTTAGGGAGCGTTGTATGTGATTAGAATTTTAATAAAACATCTATAGTATTTAAAAATATTTTTAAATACTATAGATGTTTATTAACCTAGATTGTTATTATGTGTTGATATTATATATATTTGCAATTAATAGTCTACGGGCTTTTAAATTTTAAAAACATTATTAAATTTGTAAGTATCGTAACACGAATCAATTTTATACAATAACAAATAATTGAGTAGACATGA
>QKIO01000050.1 GCA_003251015.1 Bacteroidales bacterium | reverse complement strand
TAATTTTTGTGGGCATACAATTAAACAGGCATGATTTTCAAATAAACGCCGACTCCATAGGACTATACCTAGTTGAACTTCTCATGGTATTATGCCTGCTCACTTTTCATCAAATAAAGATTACGGTGACAGATGAAAACGTTTCTTTTAAAATGGGCATTGGTTTAATTAAAAAAACATATGCTTTAAAAGACATAACAGAATGTAAACCAGTAGTAAGAAACTCAGCTTGGTCAGGCATTGGCATCCGACTTATACCAAATGGATGGCTCTTTAATGTATCAGGTCTCGAAGCCATTGAACTAAGTTTTAAGTCGCGCAGCAGTATTACACGCATTGGTACAAACAAAGCCGCTGAAGTAGCCAACTTAATAAATGAAAAACGAAGGGCAATAAATTAGTGCTCAGACAATAAACTAACCTGAGAGTCGTCGCTGCATTGCTTTAATAATTCTGCAACACTCAAATTCAACAATGGATGTATCAGTTCAGGCCACTTTTCTGCAAGGGGTAATAATGTGAAACGTCGCAGATGCAATCGCGGATGGGGCACCTCAAGACGTGGATGAGCAATAACGAGTGCATCCACAAAAAGCAGATCAATGTCTAAATAACGTGATTCGTAGCCTGAGTTTGTTTTTGCTAGCCTACCACACTGGCGCTCCACCTTCTGAGTAAGGTCGAGAACCTCAAGCGGAAGAAGCCTGGTTTCGAACTCCAATACCTGATTGATAAATAACTGTTTAGCATCAAACCCCCAAGGTTCACTTTGGTAATAACCCGACTGAACAAGTGGGTTGCCAAGTATTTCTACCAACATATCAACAGCTCTGAGCATGGTATGCTTTACCTCCCCCATATTACCTCCTAATAAAATCCAACACCTCACTTTACTTAAACTTTATATATTATTTACAGCTCAAACAAACACTTCTCAAAAAAATCAAAAACCCTTCTATTAGCTATTTATTTTAATACTTTTGTTTAAATCGATACGTAAAACACAAGCACATATCATCATGATAAAATTTTTCAAATATCTATTGGCCACAGTTATTGGCAGTCTATTATCCATCGTCATCCTTGTTTTAATTGCAGTGGGTTTTGTTGCTGCCCTAACAGCTTCTGCCGACCAGGAAGTAACGGTCAAAAGTAACACCATTTTACAACTTAAACTAGAGGGCGAAATATCGGAACGCAGCAACGAAGACCCCTTCTCAGAACTCCTAGCTAGCCTCAGCGATGCACCTGCAAAGGAAGGCCTCAATCGCATCTTACAAAATATAAACAAAGCAAAACGTGACCCAAACATCACAGGTATTCTTTTAGAATCGGGGATGATGAATGCTGGTTACGCCACCATTGAAGAAATTAGAAATGCATTGATCGACTTTAAAACAAGTGGCAAATTCGTTTATAGTTACGCCCCAGTATATACACAAAAGGCCTATTATCTAGCTTCGGCCGCCGACAAAGTGTACTTAACACCAGGTGGAATGCTTGAGTTTAAAGGTTTATTTGCCGAACGCACCTTTTTTAAAGGCACACTTGATAAATTAGGTATTGAGATGCAAATTTTTAAACATGGTAAATTTAAATCGGCAGTAGAGCCATTTACTTTGGAGCAAATGAGTGACGCATCTCGTTTACAAACTGAAGTCTACATCAATTCAATGTGGGATTTTTTGGTTGCTAAAATTGCCGATTCACGTCATTTGACCACTACGCAGGTAAATGATGAAGCGTCAAAAATGTCACTTTTCCTAGGAGATTCTGCCATCAAACAAAGTGGACTTATTGATTCGTTGATTTATAAAGATGAATTACTTACCCTACTTAAAACAAAAACCAACACACCTGAAAAAGATGATTTAAACGCCATATCTAATGCCAAATACGCTAAAGTGTATGTGAGTAAGGATGACGATAAAGAATATATCAAAGAAAAAATTGCTATTATTTATGCCGAAGGCGAAATTGATGGCGGCGGCTCAAGAGATGGCATTAACTCAGACAAATTATCGAAAACCATTCGTGAGGCTCGTCGCGACAGCTCCATCAAAGCCATTGTATTACGTATAAACTCACCCGGTGGCTCTGCATTGGGTTCTGAAATTATTTGGCGTGAGGTGAAATTAGCTCGCCAAACCAAACCGGTCATTGTATCCATGGGCGACCTAGCGGCTTCGGGAGGATATTACATTGCCTGTGAGGCCGATTACATTGTTGCACATCCCACCACACTCACTGGCTCTATTGGCATATTTGGCTTAATACCCAACACAAAAGGACTTATGGACAAAATAGGACTTACCTTTGACGGCGTTAAAACCAATGAATTTGCAGACATGCCTAGCGTTACACGTCCATTCCGAAAAGAAGAACAAATGATGCTTCAAGCTTATGTTGAAAAAGGATATCAGACATTTATAACGCGTTGTGCAGATGGCAGAAAAACATCAAAAGATAGCATTGATGCCATTGGACAAGGCCGAGTATGGAGTGGCCAAAATGCACTAGGCATACACCTTGTAGATGAGTTAGGCGGTATTAACAGAGCTATTGAGGTAGCCAAAGAAAAAGCAAATTTAAAGAATTACCGTTTGGTTGAACTACCTGAAATACCCGATGCTTTTGAGCAATTCATAAAAGACATGTCGGGTGATGCACGAATGTTTATAGGTAAATCGATAATGGGAGATGATTACAAACACCTTCAACTGCTTGAAAACTTAAAACATAGTGCACAAATCCAAGCGCGCATGCCGTACAATATTAACGTTTACTAAATTTAAGATTTGTACTCTTATCAGCCCTATGGTTTGGTAAGAGTACAAACATCAACACAATGAAATTACGACTTCTACTTTTACCTTTTAGCGTGTTTTACATTTGTGTGACTGCGTTAAGAAATAAGTTATTCGATTGGCACATACTGCCATCAAAAAAATATCAAACACCCATTATATCGGTGGGTAACATTACTGTGGGGGGCACAGGAAAAACACCATTGAGTGAATACCTTATTCAGCTTTTAAGTAACGAATCATATCAGCTGGCATTGCTTAGTAGAGGCTACAAACGCGCTACTAAAGGAGCCCTTCTTGCCACAGAACAAAGCACAGTAAGCCAAATTGGTGACGAACCATTTCAACTCTTAACTAAATTCCCCAAACTTACCGTGGCTGTGGCCGAGAAAAGAGTGGAAGGCATGGAGCTGCTCCTAAAAAACACAACAACCAATTTAGTTTTGTTGGATGATGCCTTTCAACACCGTTACCTCACGCCTGGTTTATCTATCCTAGTGATTGATTACAATCGACCAATGTGGAACGATTTTCCATTTCCGGCAGGCAACCTAAGGGAAATGGCTGTGGGCAGAAAGAGAGCTCAACTAATAGTGGTTAATAAATGTCCGATTACTCTTACTACTAGTGAAAAAGAATATTGGCTCAAGAAACTAAAACCATTATCAAACCAAAGCGTATTTTTTACCACCATAACTTACGGAGAACCAAAGCCATTATTGGCGGATGTGTGTGAAACGATGCCAACGGAGCATACATCAATCATTGGATTAGCAGGCATTGCACAACCATCGTTATTCAAACATCATCTCACCAACAACTATAGACTCACCACATTTTTAGAATTCCCAGATCATCATAATTTTACACCAAACGACCTAAGCAACTTAAATGAATTA
>QKIO01000158.1 GCA_003251015.1 Bacteroidales bacterium | reverse complement strand
TGTCAATAGTACCTGTGATACGCCACGAAATGGTTTTTACTATACTGCGGTAAGCTTTTTCTTTCATACAATATAAATTATTTTAGGATGAAAATATTTTTTTGAGGCGCTACAATATTTTTACGTACGATGAAGTCTCCAAACTTCTCGCTTTTCTGGCGTTCCTTACTGTATTGAGCAAATAATGGGTCAAGATTTTCTAAAATTTCTATTTCTGATAACATCTCCTTATACAGCGTATTGAGTCTATCACCAGCAAAGGAAGCACCCAAAGAAGCACGACCTACTAAGCCTATTTCACCCAAGAATGGACGACCACAACCATTAGGACAACCCGTCATGCGAATTAAAATCTCATCCTCTCTCAGACCATACTTATCAAGCAAAGCTTCCACCTTTACAACCAGAGAAGGCAGATATCTTTCTGACTCAGCAAATGCCATCACGCAAGTATTTAAGGCTACACATGCTATAGCATGACGGCGAATGCCAGATATTTTGGCAGCGTCAATCAACTTATATTTTTCGAAAAGAGCTTGAACCACCACCTTATTAGCTTCGGTAATATTACCAAGCACCAAACCTTGATTTCCCGTTAAACGGAAATCACAAATATGTAGATCGGCCAATTCGCGCAAAGCGGTTTTTAACTGGTAACTATCAGTATTTTTCACACGACCATGCTCTATGTACAGCCCTAGAAACCAACGGCCCGAAGCTGCTTTTTTCCATCCAAACACATCCCCATTTGAAGTAAACTCAAACGGTTTTGAAGCTTCTAACTCAAAACCTAACCGATCTTCCAACACATTCACAAACCCTTCAACGCCCATTCTATCAACGGTATATTTCAAACGTGATAGTTTTCTATTTTCACGATTCCCGTAGTCGCGTTGCACCTTCACAATCTCTTCAACCACCTGCAAAGCATTGTTTTTAGACACATAACCAATCAAATCGCCCAAACGAGGATACGTCTCCTGAACACCGTAAGTTTTACCCAAACCTCCACCTACAAGTACGTTATAACCTTGCAACTGTCCCTTATCAACAATCGCAATCAAACCTATATCGTTAGAATAAACATCAATATCATTATACGGAGGCACAGCGATGGCCACTTTAAATTTACGAGGCAGGTATGTTTTACCATAAATAGGTTCTTCCTCAACTTCTCCATTTTTCAGAAGCTCTTTATTCAGCCAAATTTCGTGATAAGCATTGGTTTTTGGTAACAGATGATTGCTGATGCGACTTGCAAATTCGGCCACTTCGCCAACCACAGGCGAGAGGCTTTCGTTGGATGTGCTCATCACATTCCGGTTAACATCGCCAGCAGTGGCAATACTATCGAGCAACACTGCATTCATTCCTTGTATGGTAGAACGGAAATTACTTTTTATCACACCATGCAACTGAAAAGCCTGCCGTGTGGTTAATTTCATGGTGTTATTACCATATTTAATAGAAAGATCATCAAGTGCCACCCATTGCTCAGAAGTGGTAACACCCGCCGGCACACGTACACGAATCAAAAAACTGTATAAAGGCTCTAATTTTTGCTGCTTACGTTCATCGTCATAATCGCGATCTGTTTGCTGATAACTGCCATGAAACTTTAGTAACTGAGCATCATCAGGCCTTAGGGCACCAGTGATACTATCTTTCAAACTCTCTTCGATGGTACCTCTCAAAAAGTTGCTATTTATTTTGATATGCTCTACCTCAGACGATTTCCATTCTTGTGGTTGAGGAAAATTTTTATGTTGCTTTGTCATGATATTTTAGATTTTAATGGTTAAACAATGGCCATCACTCATAATTGAGGATACAACTACATTAAACAGCCAGCCGCATCAAACACGCGTTAATAGACATCCTCTTGGTAACGGCCAGCCTGTCTTATCTCAGTTAATTTAGCTTCTGCAGCCTCTAAGGACACTCCCGCTTGTTGAGCGATAATTTCAACAAAAGCTTGTTTTACATCAGCCGCCATACGTTTTCTATCGCCACACACATAAAGGTAAGCACCAGAGGTTAACCACTCATACACCTCTTTTGCATTTTCTTTGAGGCGATGTTGAACGTACACCTTTTCATTCTGGTCGCGCGAGAAGGCCACATCTACTTTTAACAAGCCTAAACTACGATATTTAACCACTTCGGTTTGATACAAGAAGTCGGAAGTGAAATGCTGGTCGCCAAAAAACAACCAATTCTTACCACTGGCATTGGTGGCCGCACGCTCCTGTAGGAAAGCTCTAAATGGAGCAATCCCTGTGCCTGGACCAATCATGATCACTGGCACTTTTTCATCTTGTGGCAAACGGAAACCGTCGTTTGTTTTAACACGTACCAATACTTTCTCACCCACTTCAACTCTATCGGCCAAATAAACCGAACACAAGCCATTATGTAAACGTTCGTTTTTGGTGTAACGCACAGCTCCTACTGTTAGATGCACCTCTTCATCAACCTCTTGTTGCGACGAGGCAATAGAGTAAGCTCTGGGAGGCAACTTACGTAAGGTGTCAATCAGCTGTTGCGCACTGATAGTAAGGTTATATTGTTGTATAAAATCTAATAAATCTAACCCTTCTAGATATTCAACCACCTCCTCACGTTTGTCTAACAAGAGCGTTAAGGCCTCATCGCCAACAAAACCTGCCAACTTTGTTAACACGGGTAATGTGATTGTGGTTATTTCGCGATGAATCAACAACGCTTCCTTTAACGCCACTTCGTTTTCATCCACTTTTACCAAATCATTAGCTTGTAAAGCCAGTTTTGAGATGATGGCATCCACCAACACATCTTCATTCTTAGCAAATACCTCTAAGGCATCGCCAGGCTGATAGGTCAATCCCGAGTCTTCGAGACTTAACTCAAGATGATATGTTTCTTTGGCAGAACCCCTCCCATTAAGGTTAATACGCTCTAACACCTCAGCTTCGAAAAGACCATCGGCCGAAGCCGTACCTTCTGACTTAACACTAGAAGTTGAAGTGGTCGCAGTTGCTGCATGAAATAAATCAAGAGTTTTTGATTTTACGCTAGCTAAAGAATCTTTGAAATCCACATCTAACTTAACCACTTCACCTAAAGCCTTACCTCCCAAGGTTTGTAAACGTTGGTGAAAATCAATACCCGTTTGGCAGAAGTTGATGTACGAACTATCGCCCAAGGCCACTACCGCAAAGTTTAGATGACTCAAATCACCCGCTCGCTTACCAGCCAACAACTTATGAAGCTCTTCAGCTGCCACTGGAGGCTCGCCTTCGCCATGAGTAGACACTACCACTAGGAGATGGGTTTCAGTCTTTAGTTCTTTCAATTTATAATCGGGCATGCTTATCACACGCGATTCCACGCCTCTATTTTTTGCTTCGGCAGCTAAACCCTCAGCCACTAATTTAGAATTTCCCGAATGAGAGCCGTACAGAACGGTTAGTTTAAAATCAGCTGCCACCACTTGAGGTTCGGCAACAGAAGCACCCTGTACTAAACTGGCACCAGAAAACCCTAGCCCCGACAGATAACCACCCAACCATAAAATCTGCTCTCTATCTAAATCCTTCACCAAGTCGTTGGCCTTGCCCCAAAGGGTGTGAGGTAATACTTCTTTTTGTCTGTGATGACATAATATCTAATTTTAAAACACAATACAACCAGAGGTATGTTAATGACAACATCCTACAAATACACTCTCAAAAATATAATCAGACTGTTATAGTATGAGAACCACAAAGGCCTCGCGAGGTAATATCAAACCCCATTGGGTTTACTTAAGTAAGCAGTATGAAGGCAAAGCACATGCTTCATAACGCATCAATTATACACACCTCTTACAAAAACACACTCAGGCTATTTAGATGCCTGAGTTGTGTGTTTTATATCTTATACCTATTCTATTACAAAAGAACTTAAGTAACGCTCACCCGTATCTGGCAACAAAACAACCACTCTTTTTCCTTTATTCTCTGGACGTTTAGCCACTTCAATAGCTGCCCATAAAGCTGCACCCGATGAATATCCACATAAGATACCGTCTTTAGTAGCTGCTTCGTGACTAGTATGTATGGCATTTTCGTTAGACACTTTAATAACCTCATCAAACACAGTCGTATCCAAAACACCAGGAACAAAACCAGCACCAATACCTTGAATTTTATGCGGACCAGGAGCCCCACCACTTAAGATAGCTGACGCC